>NZ_JBSFDB010000032.1:0-108731 GCF_053593695.1 Streptomyces sp. NPDC002144 | reverse complement strand
GAGAAGCTCCGCTCCGGAAGTCCCGAGGTGCAGGCCGCCCTGTCCCGGCAGGGCCGCTACCAGGACGTCGGCGAGAACATGCGCGTCAAGGAGGTACGGATATCCGACATCGACCGATTCGTCATCTGCCACAACCCCGAAGCGGCCGAGCGTGACCGGCACATGCGCGAACAACTCGTCGCCCAGCTGGCCGACTTGATCGAGGGAGCCGACAAGCTCAGCGACTTCAAGCGCGGCGAACTACGCGGACGGATCGCCGACAAGCCCGGCCTGAACCGCTACCTGCGCGCCACCCCGGCCGGCAAGCTCCGCGTCGATCAGGCGAAGATCAAGGCGGAGGAGAACCTCGACGGGAAGTACCTCCTGCGCTGCTCGGACCCCCACCTCAGCGCCGAGGACATCGCGCTGGGCTACAAGCAGCTGCTCGAAGTCGAGCGCGGCTGGCGTGACATGAAGCAGATCATCGACCTGCGGCCCGTCTACCACCGCCTCGAAGAACGCATCCGCGCCCACGTCATCCTGTGCTGGCTCGCCCTCCTGCTGATCCGGATCACCGAGACCACCACGGGCGACACCTGGCCGCAGATCCGCCGCGAGCTCGACCGCCTCCATCTGGGCACCTTCACCGGCCCCACCGGAACGTTCCAGCAGGTCACCGCCCTGACCAAGCCTCAGCGAGACCTACTCGCGAAGCTGGACATCCCCGCCCCCAAGCAGGTCGTCTCACTTCAGCCCGCACCCCGCTGACCAGCGAGAACACCACCGCCTAGAGACACGCCCTCCAGGCGGACACACGCACGTCCGCCCAGGTCAGACCCCGGATTCGCCTCTCCAGGCCACGGAATTATGTCGAACCCGGGTCGATGTATCCGGCGTCGATGGCGACCCCGCCGTGGTATTCGGTGGCGGTGTCGTAGAAGTGGCTGTCCTTGACGGTGATTCCGCTGGTGTGCTGTGCCGTACTGCTGGGCTGGGGGATGTCCACGCCGCCCAGGTCGAGACCGTTGCCGGAGATGTCGGTGAACACGCAGGCGGTGACGGTGTCGTTCTGCGAGCCGTTGCCGAGGTCCAGTCCGGCCGCGCCGAGATGGACGAAGTAGTCGTGGTCGAAGTGGATGCTGCTGTCGTAGGTGAACCTCAGCGCGCCGGGCATCTTCGTCCAGTTGCCGTACGGGCAGGTGCCGCCCGACACGAAGGTGCACAGCCCCTGGGTGGCGTAGCCCGTGGTGCCGGTGACCTGGTACGTCGCCTGGATCTCGGAGAAGCCCGTGCCGGTGTTGGAGGTCGTGTAGTTCGCGTAGCTGAACTGGATGCCCTGGAAGCCGATGTGACTGGGTTCGTCCGAGGCCTTGCCGGAGGTCGCCACGAGGGTGTCCAGCGAGGGTGCCTCGACGTCCGCGGTGGTCAGGTCCTGCCCGGAACGCGGGATGTAGTAGAAGCGGTGCTCGGTCTTGTCCAGGTAGAACTCACCCGGCTTGTCGAGGAGTTCGTAGGCGTTCTCCACCGCCGTCGGGGCCTCGGTGATCGATTTGCGGCCGACGAGGTTGTAGGTGCGGCCCGAGTCGTCGGTGCGCATGACCCGCTGGGTGGAGTTGTTCCAGCAGGGCTGGGCCATGGTGATGGCGGTACTGGTGACGGAGGCGACCGGACAGCGTGGCTCGGTCCACAGTCCGAGCCCGCCCCGGTAGACGAACTCGATCGCCGACCGATTGCGCCAGCCGGCCATCGGGTCGCCGGATGCCGTGGTGTATCCGGTCGCCGTCTGGGTCACTGACACCGGCAGAGAGCCTGTGGCGCGCTGGGCGCGTACGCCGTTCACGTACAGCTGCCGGGTGTCCAGGCCGCTGGGCGCCGGGGCGGACCAGATGCTGCTGTCGGCGCTGGTCCGCGACCAGCCGGTGACCTGGACACCGCCGCTGACCACCGGAGTCTGTCCGGCCGCCGCCTTCCACCAGACGGTGCCGGCCGTGCCGCCGCCGGAGTCCGCGGAGCTGAAGGTGAGGGTCTTGGCCAGCCGGTAGACGCCTCCGGCCAGCGTCACGGTGATCGGACCGGACGTCGACTTGTCGATCGCCCGGACCGCGGTCTGTGCCTTGGTGAGGGTCCGGAAGGGGGCGTCGGCGCTGGTCCCCGGGTTGCTGTCACTCCCGCTCGGCGAGACGAAGTAGCTGACCGCGGTCGCGGCGTGCGCCGGCGAAGTGAGCACACCGAAGCACAGCACTGCGCAGAAGAGGGCCGCGAGGAGACGGTAAGACCCGATGAATAAGAAGGGTGGTCTGGCGGGTCTCGCGGCATGCGTCTGTTCTGTTGTCAAAAACATGCAGGAAAGGTAGGGGTAGGGCAGCGAGAGGTCAATGACTGCGGCGCAGATACATCGGATCAATAGAAGTAGTTCCGAGTGGCTTCAGTGTGACGCCGCCAGGGGCCCCTGTTCGTGCCTTGCTCGCCCGGTCCCCACTCATTCGGGAGACATACGGCACAACCTTGGCAGAACTCCCCGATGTCGGGGTATCCGAGTTCGCGAAGGAGCCCTCCGGTGCATTGTTGCCGTTTGACAATAGTAGCCGTGAGGCAACAAAGTAAGCGGGTCGGACGTACGCGGGAAGGACCTGGAATGCTCCGGTGGACGGAGGCCACTCCGTGTGCTGGTCACCGACGTCGAAAGCCGACGGTGACACATGCGTCGCGAACGACGGTTCAGGCGGTTCGGCTGCCCGAATCCGCGACGTCGTCGTGTATCTGCGTCGCCGCGGCGGCACAGAACGCTTCCAGCCCCTCCAGCAGCGCGACCCGCTTGGCGGCGGGCATATCCCGCAGCACCGTCTGCAGCTCCCCCTCCCGGCGGGCGCGCAGGTCGGCGAGAAAGGCGCGGCCCCGGTTGCTCAGGTGCAGCCGCACCTCGCGCCGGTCCTCCGCGCTCACCTCCCGCTCGACGAACCCGGCGGCCACCAGCCGGTCGCACAGCCGGCTGGTGGACGGCGGGGTGGAGGCGAGGGACTCGGCGAGTGTGCGCAGCCTGATGCCGTCCTGGTGCTCCAGGATGTGCAGCACCCGCAGCTGGGACGCGGAGGTGGGCGCCGTCGAGGCCCGGCCCCACACGACCTCCAGCAGCTCAACGGCCGTGGTGGTCACACGCGCGACCTCATCGGGCTCCGGGGGGCGGCGGAAGGCAGTCACGATCACTCTCTCGCAGGCACTGGGGTGCCTGTCAGCGTACTAGCCGCGCGCCCTGGCCACCGAGACAACGGTCCGCCCGACGTGGCGCACCCGGCAGCTCGGCCTTGCGCGTGAACCAGGTCGTCCGGCGAAGGATTGGTGTTTCCCTCATCATGAAAAGATTTGTGGCCGCTGAACGCGCTCTGCGCACAGCGGCGCCCCACGAGTTGCTCGACGCCGTACGCGCCGCGCTGCTCGAGCAGTACGACGCGCAGAACGTCGAGTTGTACATGGCCGACTACGGACTGACCGTGCTGCGGCCCGTGTCGGTCCCGCCGCACACGCCCGAGCCGGTGTCGGTGCACAACAGCCCGGCCGGCCGGGCCTTCGGGTCGCAGCGGCCGTATCTCGAGGAAGGGCGGAACGGACGGACCCGTCTGCATCTGCCGGTCAGTGTGCGCGGCGACCGGCTCGGCGTGCTGTCCGTGACCCTGTCCGGCGGTGACGTCGCCCACCAGTGGGAACCCGAACTCGCCGAGATCGCCAATGTGCTGGGACACGAACTGATCGTGGCCGAGCGCGACACCGACCTGTACCTGCAGGCCCGGCGCAAGGACCGGCTGACCCTGGCCGCCGAGATGCAGTGGCAGCTCCTGCCCGGCCGTTCGTGTTCCCGGCCGGAGTACGACCTCGCGGCCCAACTGGAGCCCGCCTACGCCATCTTCGGGGACAACTTCGACTGGTCGGCCACCGCCGACCACCTGATGCTGTACGTCACCAACGGTATGGGCGAGGGCATAGAGGCCTCCCTGCTGACGAACCTGGCCATCAACGCGCTGCGCAACGCCCGCCGCGCGGGCATCTCCATCGCCGACCAGGCGGCCCTGGCCGACCAGGCCATCTACGCCCACTATCAAGGGCGTTGCTATCTGTCGGTCCTGATGTTCGACTTCGATCTGACCACGGGCCGTGCCGTCGTCGTGGACGCGGGCTCCCCGCGCCTGCTGCGGCTGCGCAACGGCAGCGTGGAGCCCGTCGACTTCGACGCCCAGCTGCCCCTGGGCATGTTCGAGGAGACCGACTACGTGGCGCAGGACTTCCATGCCGAGCCCGGTGACCGGCTCGTCTTCGTCAGCGACGGCGTCCACGCCGTCGCCTCGCCGAAGGGGGAGGCGTACGGCGACGAGGCTCTCACCCGGGCCGTTCAGGCCACCCGGCTGCTGCCTGCCGCCGAGGTGCCGCGCGCGATCCTGCGGGAGCTGACCGGCCACCGCGGCGGAGCCGTGGCGGACGATGACGCACTGGTCGTATGCCTGGACTGGCGCGGCAGGGCGCTGGACTGACGGTCCACCGGACCGCCCGGCGGCAGGCGGTGTTGTGGGGGGCGCGCACGCCCGCTAATGTTTGTCATGCGGCAACAATTGCCTGATGGTCTGCCGCTCGGCGGGTCGCGGCCCCGCAGCAGGGAGACGATGCAGGTGGCGGAGCAGAACACGGCTTCCGGGGCGGCGGGCGCACTGGCCGACTTCCTGCAGCGGCGCCGTGAGCAGATCGCCCAGCGATGGGCCGACGCGGCCTTGTTCCGTACGGTGTTCACCGTCGCCCGGGACGAGGCGGTCGAGGCGTCCAAGGCCGTCGTGGACGCACTGGCCGAGGTGGCCCGCTCCGGACGGCTGGAGGATCTCGCGGCTCCGGGTTTCACCGCCGTCAGAGAGCAGCTCGGCCGGATGTCCGCCTCCCGCGGCCGGGCCGGATTCACCCCCGCACAGATCGACAGCGAGGTCGCCGGCCTGCGCACGCCGGTCGTCGCCCTGCTGCGAGCCGAGTTCGACGCTTCCGCGGAGGGGCCCGCACATGACTGCGCCCTCGCGCTGACGGCCCTGATGGGCACGCTCCGCCTGGTGGTGCTGGAGACGACGGTGAGTGAGGGCGAGCAGGTGATCGCCCGGCAGCACCAGCAGCTGCTGGAGGTCGCCACCCCGGTGATCAAGCTGTGGGAGGGCGTCGTCGCCGTCCCGTTGATCGGCATCTTGGACAGCGCCCGCAGCCAGGTGGTGATGGAGAGTCTGCTGGAGGCGATCGTCGAGCACGGGGCCGCGTACGCCATCCTCGACATCACCGGTGTGCCGACCGTCGACTCGCTCGTGGCACAGCACCTCATGAAGACGGTCGCAGCGGCACGCCTGATGGGCGCGGAGTGCATCGTGTCCGGCATCCGTCCGGCCATCGCGCAGACCATCGTCCATCTGGGCATCGACCTCGGGACGGTCGTCACGCGGGCCGGTCTCGCCGAGGCCCTGGCCCACGCTCTCACCGAGCAGGGTGTCGTCGTCTCCCGGCACTCCCTCGCCGGAGCGAGCCCGCAGTGACCGGCGCCGCCACCCGTGCGGGCCCGGTGCCGCAGGCTGCGCCCGAGGGCGTCCTGCCGGCCACCCCTGCCGAGCCGTGCGACGGGATGGCCGGACAACTCCCGCGCCAAGGCGTCCGCCCCCGGGGAAGCGGTTCGGCCACGACGGACGCGGGCCTGCTCGACATCATCGGCCGGGAGTCCGGCGCCTCCTCCCACAAGCCCGTTCGGGACAGGACGGCCGCGAACGCCCGGTCGTCGGCCGTCACGTGCGCGGCAGCTCCGTCCGCCCACCCGGAAGAGGGTGCGTGATGCATGCCCCACCCGCCTCCACCACGCCTCTGCCGATCCGCTCGGACGCGGATCTGGCCTGGGTACGTCAGCAGGTGCGCCGCGCGGCCGTCGCCCTCGGGTTCGACCTGGTCCAGCAGACCAAGCTGGTGACCGCGGCCAGCGAACTGGCCCGGAACACCCTCATCCACGGCGGTGGCGGCCATCTGGAGATCGCGGTGCTCGAGGACGGCCCCCGGCGTGGACTACGGCTGACCTTCGTCGACACCGGCCCCGGTATCCGCGACGTCGACCAGGCCATGACCGACGGCTACACCACCGGTGGCGGCCTGGGTCTGGGACTGAGCGGAGCAGAGCGGCTGGTGCAGGAGTTCACCCTCGACAGCAGCCCCGGCGAGGGCACCACCGTCACCATCACCACCTGGGTCTCCGGCCTGCCCGCACCCCGCGTTGGCGGGGCATGAACGGGTTCCTGACTTGCGGCGAACATCCGGGCGGCGCGACTTCGCGCGATAGCGTGGAGAAGACGAGGCGAGAGGGTGGACACCGTGAAGACGCCTGAACCGCTTCCCTCAGCGGAAGCCGAACTGCGTATGGCCGCCCCCCATGCGCTGGTGGCCACCGCACGCCGCCTCCTCGCCGAGCGGGTCGGCGCCCAGGAGGTGACACTGCTCCTCGCGGACTACGGCCTGACGGTCCTGCAGGCGGTCTCCCGCCTGCCGCACACCCACAGCCCCGTCCCCGCTCACGAGGGGCCCGCGGGCAGCGCCTTCCGCACCCAGAAACCGGTGCTGGAAGTCGCGCAGGAGCCGACGGGCCATGTGGCACACCTGCCCATCACCGTGCGCGGGGACCGCCTGGGTGTCCTCTCCGTCCGGCTGCCCGCCGGGGCCTCCGATGCGGACACGGTGCTTCAGCTGGGTGACTTCGCCACCGCGCTCGGCCATGAGGTCATCACCGCCGGCCGTGACACCGACGTCTACCTCCAGGCCCGCCGCACCCGCCGGCTCACGCTCGCCGCCGAGATGCAGTGGCAGCTCCTCCCCGGAGGGGGCTGCGCCCGCGAGGAGTACGTCATCGGCGCCCACCTCGAACCCGCCTACGCCATCGGTGGCGACAACTTCGACTGGTCCGCCGGCGCGGACCACCTCGTCCTCACCATGACCGACGGTATGGGCCAGGGAATCGACGCCTCTCTGCTCACCAGTCTCGCCGTCAGTGCCCTGCGCAACGCCCGCCGCGCCGACATCGGCCTCGCCGACCAGGCGTGCCTGGCCGACCAGGCCGTCTTCGCCCAGTACGGCGGCAAGGTCTACGCCTCCACGCTGCTGCTGCGGTTCGAGCTGGCCACCGGCACCGTGTGCGCGGTCGACGCGGGTTCGCCCCAGCTGTTCCGCCAGCGGGACGGGCGCACCGAGCAGATCGAACTGACGGCCCAGCTGCCGCTGGGGATGTTCGAGGAGACCGTCTACGAGGAGCAGACGTTCCAGGTCCGGCCCGGAGACCGCCTCATCGCCGTCAGCACCGGGGTGCACGGTACGCGTTCCGCCATGGGTGATCTCTTCGGCGAACGTGCCCTGCGCCAGATCCTGAGTGCCACCCGTCCGACGGCACCGCACGAGACGGCACGGGCCATCGTCGCCGGGCTGGTCGAGCACTACGGCAGCAGCGATCTGGCCACGGATGCCGCGGTGGTCTGTCTCGACTGGAACGGCCGCCGCACCTGAGGTCTCACGGGGAGCCGTCGCCTTCCCTGTCGTCGCCCTTCTTGTCGTCGCCTTCCTTGTCGGCGCCGTCCTGAGCCGTCAGGAAGGCCCGGATACCCCGGCTCAGCGCCGTCCGCTCGCCGGGCTCCATGGCCGCGAGAACCACGACGAGCGCCTGGGACCTGCGCGCGGCCACTTCGGCGAGCACCTGCCGGCCCCGGTTCGTGAGGACCAGTTGCACCTCGCGTCGTTTGTGCGGATGCAGCAGGCGCTCCAGCAGGCCGGCCGCCTCCAGCCGATCACAGAGCCGGCTGGCGGTCGGCGGCCCTATGTCCATGCCCTCGGCCAGAGCGGTGAGATTGAGCCCTGGTTCCGATTCCAGGATCCGCAGGGCCCGCAACTGGTGCGGCGACAGCCGCAGGCTGGCTCCCTGGGCGGCCACCGACCACAGGTCCGCGAGAGCGTCCACGGCATCGGCGATCTCCAGCGCGACGGACCGGGGATCCTCTCCTGATCCGTTCGACCGGTCGTCTCCCGAGCCACTGAGACGAGTCACGCCCACATCACTTTCAGTAACCACCTGCCCATGCGGATGCCACCCTCATTGAACGCGGTACCCGAAGAGCCGTCGGGCAAGCACCTCCTGATCGTCTCTTGCTTCTTCTGCACATGTGCGGGGCTCCGCACGGGACGGGGCCGGATGCACGGAGTCGCGACGGGTCAGTGGCTGTCAGGCGGACTGGGATGTCTCCGGCTCGTTCTGCGAGGCGGGCTCGGCGCTTTCCGGGGTGGTGTAGAAGACGGAGCGGCCCTGCTTGGTGCGCTGGGCGTGGTTCCTGGCCACCAGTCCCTCGAGGGTGAGGCGTACGATCTTGGTCTTGATGTCCCGCTCGGGGTGCTGCTGTTGCAGTGCGGTGGCGACTTCGGCGGCGGAGCGGGGTTCCTGCTGGCCGGCCAGGTGTTCGCGGACGAGGTCGACGAGTTTCGACGGGGCCGACGGCGCGGCCGGGGCCGGGGCCGAGGTCTTCTTGCCTGTCTTCCGGGCGGAAGCGGTGGGCTTGGTGGCTCGCGCCTGCTTGTCCTTCCCGGATCCGGAGGCGGTCTTCCTCTTTCGGGGAGCGGGCACCGTCGCGGGCTCGGGGGCAGGCTGAGGGGGAGCTGCCGGGACACCGAGGGCCTGTTGGATGTTCACCAGGACGGTGTGGTCCTCCTGCAGGGCGGTCAACTGCGCCTGCAGTGCTTCGATCTCCTCCTGGAGGCGATCCTGCTCCTTGAGGTTGCGCTCAAGGTCGCCTGCCACCTGTGCGCTGTAGTGCGACGTCAACTCGCTGTTGCCGGCTGTGGTTTCGGACATGATGCTCACACTCCTTCGCGGGGCGTCACGGTCGATCGGAGTCAGGCCATGACGTGTGCGGAATCCAACGCGTGTGCTGTTCTTCCTGGTGCTGTGTGAGCAGCAGTCGTTACTGCCGCACAGCTGTGTTCAAGCGATAGTACGGAAGACATGTGCGTCGTTGTCCACTACATGGCTGAAATCCAGCAGAAACCGAGCCAGGGACCACAGGAGGCCGCCATGACACACAGCGCGGGCCGGGAGCTGTCCCGGCCCGCGCTGTGTGTCAGACGTTCGATGTCAGCCGAGCAGCTTGCTCGCCAGAGTCGCGGCGTTGTACGAGCCCCAGCCGGTGGTGAAGTCCCAGCCGGTGGACGCGGAGTAGGCGCCGTTGCTGCCACTGGTGATGTCATGGAAACCGGTGCCGCTCGCCGAGTACAGGGCCGGGTTGGCGAAGCCGAGGTCGGCCTTGCCCGCGGCGGCGGCCTGCTGGTTGTACAGGGCGGCGAACGCCGCCCACTCGGGGGCCGCCGCGCTGGTGCCGCCGACCGAGGACCAGGAGCCCTGCGAGTAGATGGACACACCGGGGCTGGGGTTGGCGTGCGCGGAGACGTCCGGCACCTGACGGAAGCCGCCGCCGGCGCTCTTCTGGACCGCTGTCTGCCAGCTCGGGATCTTGAAGACGGAGGACTTGCCGCCGCCACCACCGGACCAGGCGACCTCCTTGCTCCAGGCGTTGGCGGAGGTGACGGTCAGCTTGGTGCCGCCGACACCGGTGACGTACGGGTCGCTGGCGGGGTAGTCGACGGACGTGCCCCCGTCGCCCGCGTCGTCGGAGCCGTCGTCACCGGAGGCGGCGTAGAAGCCGAGGCCCTGGGCCGCGCCCGCCTTGAAGACGGCGTCCACCGCGTTGATGTTGGACGTGGTGCGGGCGCTTTCGGCGGCACCCCAGCTGATCGAGGTGGTCGGGATGCCGCTGTCGACGATGGCCTGGTAGGTGTCGACCTCGCCGGCGTCGGAGTTCGGGCCCTCGAAGACGGTGACGTTCGCCTTCGGGGCGATGGCGTGCAGCACCTCGATGTCCAGCTCGACCTCGACCTGCCCGTCGCCGAGAGCGCCGGAGCCGCCGTCGACCTTCTGCACGGCCGGGGTGGGCGAGCCCAGGCTGTAGTTGGTGTCGTACTTGGTGATGTTGGACTGCTGGAAGCCGTCGAACTCCAGCAGGGCGATCTTCTGGCCGCTTCCGGTGTAGCTGCCGGAGACGTTGTACCCGCCCTTGAGCTGGGCCGGGGTGTAGCCGCCGCCGGGGCCGTTGTGCGGGGAGACGGTCCGGGTGATCGCCTGGTGGTGGAGCTGCACGCGGTTGTTGAGGCCGGCCACGTCGCTGACAAGGTGGGCGAGGCCGGAGGGCAGTGTCGGCGCGCTGTCGTTGGCGTAGAAGGAGCGCCCCGACCTGACGTCCTTCCAGGTCGACAGCTTGGTGCCGAAGGCCTTCTCCAGCTGCGCGGCGGTGCCGCTCGCGTCGATCAGCAGGTTGCCCGAGTGGACCTTGCCGACGGTGAGGCCCTGCGCGTGGAGGTAGTCCTTGAGCTGCCCGACCTCCGCGTCGGTGCGACCGAAGCGCGCCGCGAACCGGCTCTTGGTGAGGTAGTGACCGTAGGAGGCGGAGTGCGGATCGCTGACCTTGGCCACGAACGTGTCGAGAGCGCTGCCGCCTCTGGGCGTCAGGCTGATGGCCACCGATATGCGCTTCCCGGCCGCGAGGTTCCCGGTGCGGTGCGCGCTCTGCTTCAGCCCCGGCAGAACGTCTCCGGCGATGGCGGCACGCGTGGTGTGCGGGGCGTTCGCGGCGTAGGCGGCGGGGACGACCGCGGTGACGAGGGCCGGCGCGGCGAGCAGACCGAGCAGTTTCAGACGAGACTTCACTGAAGTCCTCCGGAAAGTGGGGGAGTTGTCCCGGGAGCGGAACGGCTTCACCGTAGAAACTCCGGCCCCACCCCCATAAGCGGGGGAACCCTTGCGTTACGTGTTAACGGCGGATGTCATGTCAACGGTGTATGTCCACGGCGCGACGGCCCTGTGCGCCGGTGGGCTGAGCGACCGTCACCGCCCTTTCCCGGGGCTCCACTTGACCGTCGTCGCTGGTGTTCACAGCGGCCCCGGAGGCGATGACGGCGACCGCCATCGCGTGGGCGAGGGCGGTGCGCGAGCGGACCCCGACCTTGCGGTAGACCCGCGACAGGGTCCCTTCAACGGTCTTGACGCTGATGAACAGTTCGGCCGCGACCTCCCGGTTGGTGGCCCCGCCGCCAACCAGTTCGGCGATCCTGGCCTCGGTGGGAGTCAGGTCGGGCCCCGTCTCACGGCTCGAGGCGTCGACGCGGGCGAGTTCGTCCCTCGCCCGGGCTGCCAGGGGAGCGGCGCCGGCACGGGTGGCGACCTCCAGAGCCTCACCGAGGGCGGTGCGGGCGGCGCTCCGGCGACGGGAGCGGCGCTCGACCGTGCCGAGCGCGAGGAGAGTGCGCACCAGGTCGACGGGCAGGGAAAGCTGACGCAGCCGGTCCGCCGCCGCAACCAGTCGCGCCGCGCCCTCCTTCGGCCGGCCCAGGCCGGCCTCGCGCAGTCCCTCCGACCGCTCCAGAGCCGCCCACACGCTGGCGGGCGTGCGGGGCGAGACACGCGCACGGGCTTCGCGGAGCACGACCGCGGCCTCGTCCGTCTCGCCCAGCACGACGAGGGCTTCGGCCAGGTCGGCGTACCAGTGCAGCAGGGGCGGATCGGCGGCGCCCATGGCCGTGCCCAGCTGCCTGACGCGCCGCAACGCCTCCACCGCGGCCGCCGCCCCGTGCGGGTCGCCGCCGAGGAGCTGGGCCTGCCCGAGCGCGGCCAGCGCGCGCAGCAGGAACAGTCGGTCACCGTCGGCCTCGGAGGCGGCCACCGCCTGTGCGGCCAGGCGCCGGGCCTCCTCGACGGGGCCGCCCGCGGTGGCCGCGAGCGCGGCCGCGTACAGCGCTGGGGCCGACTGGGCCATTACCTGCGAGCAGCGGGCCGCGGTGTCCAGGGCCTCGCGGCACAGTCCGGCGCGCACCTGGATCCGGGTCAGCGCCACCAAGGTCGCCATGACCTCCTCGACGCCCGCCAACTCCGCGATCCTGTTGAGGAGTTCGCCTACCTGCTTGCGTGCCTCGGTCACCCGGTCGGAGTCCAGGGCCAGAATCGCCCGCATCCGGATCAGCCGCCAGCTCTGCGGGCCGCCTTCCGCGCCCCCGGCCAGGGCGAGCGCCTTCTGCAACGCGGCGTCGGCGGCGTGCGGGTCGCCCGCCAGGGAGCGCACCCGGGCCAGCGTGGCGAGCGCCCCGATGCGGGTCTCCGTGTCACCCGCCACGTCGGCCTGCCGAGCGGCGTGCCGGGCATGACCGGCTGCCTTCTCCAACTCCCCGCACAGCAGGCCTCGTACGGCCGCCCAGTGGTGCAGCCATGCCTCTGCCTCCGGGTCGCCGTAGGCGTCCCGCAGACCCTCTTCGATCAGGGTGTGGGTACCCTCCAGTGCCTGCCCCGCGCTGCGCAGCAGGATCAGACGGGCCCGGACCCGCTGCCGGGCCGAGCCCACGGCGAGAACGGTCTCCGCCGCCTGGGCCGCCTTCTCCGACTGCCCCGCGTCACACGCGAAGTCGGCCGCCGCCAGAAGCCGTTCGGCCCGGTCCGCGGGACGGCCGCCGGGGGTGCGGCGGGCGGCGAGGCCGGCCAGTTCGCAGGCCGCCCCGAGGGCTCCCTCGAGTCGCGCGGACTCCGCGGCGGTCATCAGGACCAGGGCGGTGGTTTCGTCCTCGTGCGGGTGGGCGTAGGCGAGATGGCGGGCCCGCTCCACGGGCTCGGTGACCGCGCGGGCCAGCAGGGCGTGCGCTTGTCGGCGGTCGCTCTCCGTCGCGTCGGCGTGGACGGCGGTCCGGATCAGGGGATGGCCGAACCGTACGGTGCCTTCCGCGTCCGCCGTCGCGATGCCGAGCTGTTCGGCGTCCGCGAGAGCCGTCGCTGGGGCGGGGAGACCTGCCGCACGCAGCAGCGTGAGGCTGGGGTGGGCGGCGGTGGCGGCGACGAGGAGAGTGCGTCGCACGGGCTCCGGCAGAGTACGTGTCCGCCCCATCAGCAGGGTGCGCAGCCTTCGGGGCACGCGCAGCGGCGGCCCGAAGCCGTCGCGGGCCGGTCCGAGCAGGGCGGCCCGCGCCAACTCCAGTGCGTACAAGGGGTTTCCGGCGACCGTGTCCTGGATGGCCCGCAGTATCGCCGACGGCAGATCGGCACCGGTAGCGTCCCGGACGAGGTCCGCCACTTCCTCGTCCGTCAGCGGCGGCACCGCGAGTTCGGCGGTGCCCGGCGGGCAGCAGCGCAGCCGTTCGGGCTGTTCCCCCTCGGCCACCCGCTCGGCGGCCACCATCCTTACCTTCAGGCGCTCCAGGCGCCGTACGGCGAAGGCGAGCGCCTCGGCGGTCGGCTCGTCGAGCCACTGCAGGCCGTCCACGACGAGGACGACCGGGTCGGCGGCGGCCAGGGTCCGCAGCACCTCGAGGACGGCGGCGCGCACCGCGAGCCGACCGCGCCCGTCCCGCGGTTCCGGGCCGCGCAGCAGGGCCGCGTCCAGTGCACGCCGGAGCTCGGGCGCGAGGGCGTCCAGGTGGCTCCGCGGCACCGGTGCGAAGAGGTCGGCAAGCCCGGCGAACGGCAGCTCGCTGTCCTCCTGGGCGGGCGAGCAGCGCAGCACCGTGCCGACCGCGTCCGTCGTCAGCGCCGAGACGAGGACGGACTTGCCGATTCCCGCGGGACCGTGGAAGAGGACGCCGGAACGGGCCGACAACCCGGCCCTTGCGGCGTCGAGCAGTTCGGAGCGCAAGGTCAGTGACCGCGCCGCCGCTGAGCTCGCCCACCAGGTGTCCCGCACATCTCACGACCTCGAATCATGTGTTCATGACAACCTCGCCGATTCCGCTTGTCAATGACCTCTGTCACGCCCGTCGATCACGCGGCCGCCGCCCCGGCCTGATCAGACACCCGCCCCTTGGAGGACGGCGGCCCGCAGTTCCCTCACCAAGGCGCGGACCACGGCCGACCTGGCCAGTTCGGGGGTGGTGACGTAGCCGACCCGGCGCGTCGGGCGCGTGGGCCCGAGGTCGGTGATCCCCACCGAGTCCGGTGCGCCGGACAGGGAGAGCGCGGGCATGATCGCCATTCCGTGCCCCGCGCTCACCAGGGAGAGAACCGCTCCGTCGTCCTCGGCCACGACGGTCGCCTCCGGGATCCAGTCCTGTGCGGTCCACCAGTCGCGGGTGTACGAGCCGCAGTTCTCAGCCCAGTCGACCAGTGGCAGTGAACGCGGGCTGGCGTGACCCGCCGCGTGCACCAGGGCGTACGGCTCCTCGAAGAGCCCGCTCGCGAAGAGGCCCGGCTCGAGCGCGACCGAGCCGCCCAGCGTGGCGAGGGCCAAGTCGGCTTTCCCGTCGGCCACTTCGCCCGCGGTGCCGCGCCCCACCTCGCGGACGATCCGCACCCGCGGCTCGATCCACGGATGCCGGGCGCGCAGCCGCTCGAGGACGGGCGGCAGCAGATGGAGAGCCGCACTGCGGAAGGCCGCGATGCGCAGTTGCCCCTGCGCCGCGTCGGAACGGGCAGCACCGCGCGCTTCGGCGGTCAGGACGTCCAGCAGACGCAGGACGCGGCGGGCGTGTGCGACCGCTCTCTGCCCGGCCGGGGTGGGGCGGGCGCCGCTGCGGCCGCGTTCGAAGAGCACCGCACCGATCTTGCGCTCGCTGCCGCGCACCGAGTGGGAGACCGCGGACTGCGTGAGCCCGAGGTCCTCGGCCGCGGCCGAGAAGGCGCCGGTGTCCGCGATCGCCACCAGCACGCGCAGTTCGTGCGGGGCGAGATCGGAGTCGATCGTGCGGGCCACGGGGCGCTCACCTCACCGTATGAGAACTGCTCATGGAACGGGGCGTCGCATGAGCCCAACCCGCTGCCCGCCAGGGGCATTCGCGCCCTACGGTCCGGTCATGGACGAGACCGCGCTCACCGTGCACCAGACCGCCCGCCCGCACGGCTTTCCCTTCGCCGAGCACTTCACCTTCGTCGAGTCCCCGCCTCCCGAACCGGCGGCCGGCAGCGCACTGGTGGAAAACCTCTACTGGTCCGTCGACCCCTACCACCGCGAGATGATGGACGACGTGCCCGGAGGCTTCGCGCTCCACGCACCGCTGGAGGGCCGCACCATCGGGCGGGTCGTCGCCTCGCGCACCCCCGGGTTGACCGAGGGCGAGATCGTGTTCCACCGGCGGGGCTGGCGCACGCACTCCGTGGTCACTCCCGAGGAGACACGCCATCTGCCCCGCTTCGAGGGGGTGCCCCTGACCGCGTACCTGAGCGTTCTCGGAGGCACCGGCCTGACCGCCTATGCGGGCCTGACCCGCATCGCCCGGCTCCAGGAGGGCGAGGACCTGTTCGTGACGGCAGCGGCGGGCGGGGTCGGCACGGCGACCGGGCGATTCGCCCGGCTGCTCGGTGCCGGACGGCTCGTGGGCAGTGCCGGATCGGCGGCGAAGGCCGCACACCTCACCCGGGATGTCGGCTACGACGCCGCCTTCGACTACCACGACGGACCCGCCGCCGACCTGCTCGGCAAGGCCGCACCGGACGGCATCGACGTGTTCGTCGACAACGTCGGCGGGGAGCAACTGGCCGCGGCGGTGGGAGCGCTGCGCCCGTTCGGGCGCATCGTCCGCATCGGCACGATCGGCCAGTACAACACCCCCGAAGTGCCGCCGCCGCACTTCAACTACGCGGACCTCGTGGAGAAAAGCCTTCGGATGGAGGGCTTCCTGGTCAGCAACCACCTCGATCTGCAAGAGGAGTTGTACGACTTCGCGGTTCCCCATTTGCAGAGCGGCCGGCTCGCGCTGGACGAGACGGTGGTGGACGGCTTCGAGCACATCGTGCAGGCGTTCCTGGGCATGCTGCGCGGCCGGAACACCGGCAAGACCATCGTGCGGGCGCACCGGGCCAGGGCTCACCGGCCCGCCTCCTGAACAGCGGGGAAGGCGGTGCGCCAACCCAACTCAGGCGCGATCAGGTGCCGTACGTCGTGCAGGATCTGCTCGTACTCCTCCCGGTGGAACTCGTACGGCAGCTCCAGGCGCAGTTCCGACACCTGCGCGAGGACGGGATCGGCCGTCAGCCGCTCCAGGATCTGCTCCGCGGTGCCGACCACGTCCGGAGCGAACAGGAACCGCTTTCCGCCCAGCGCGGCGATTGTCTGCGGCTTGAGGGTGCGCTCGTGCCGACTGGCCGCGTAGTCGCGGTAGCGGGTCCGGGTGGCCGCGTCGGCGCTGTCGTACGGCACGATGACCCGCCCCAGTGCCACGCGTGTCGTCTGCCGGTCGTCGCCGAGGGTGCGCCGGTACTCGGCGAGCAGGTTCGCCTGGGCGGTGGTGAAGTCGTCGGTGTCCTCGCCGGAGACGATGTTGCCGGACAGCAGGCTGAGGCCGTTCTCGGCGGCCCAGCGGACCGAGCGCAGGCTGCCTCCGCCGTACCAGATCCGCCGGACCAGACCGGGGTTGTGGGGTTGCAGCCGCGGCCGCTGGACGTTGCCCGGCGAGTGGATCACGGTGTCCGGGCCGCCGAGGTAGTCGCCGCGCAGGTGGTCGACGAGGCGGGCGATCCTGCCGTACGACAGGTCGAAGCCGCGCCAGTCGCCGTCGTGCACCAGGTCGCCGAGGAGTTCGGCGTGCGGCATGCCGGTGCTGAAGCCGACCTGGAGGCGGCCGCGGGACAGGACGTCGGCCAGGGCGAGGTCCTCGGCCAGGCGGAAGGGGTTCTCGTAACCGATGGGGATGACCGCGGTCCCCAGCTCGACCCGCTCGGTGCGCTGGCCGGCCGCGGCGAGGAACACCGCGGCGGAGCCGACGCCGTGTTCGAGGTGGCGCTGGCGGATCCAGGCCCCGTCGTAGCCGAGCCGTTCGCCGTACTCGAAGAGCTGGAGGGTCTCCTCCAGGCCGGTGTAGGGGTCGTCGTCGGCGAAGTTGCCGGGGGTGAGGAAGGCCAAGGAGGTGATGGCGGGAGTGCTCATGACGCTGCTCCTCGGCTCGTGGCGGTCTCGGCGGGGGAGGGGAGCCGGCCGCCGGGGATGGCGGAAAGGAGTTCTCGGGTGTACTCGTGGCGGGGATCGGTGAAGAGCTTCTCGGGCGGCCCGGTCTCGACGACCCGGCCGGTCCGCATGACCGCGACCTGGTGGGCGATCTGGCGTACGACGGCCAGGTCGTGCGAGATGAACAGATACGTGACGCCCGTGTCGGCCTGCAATTCGGCGAGCAGATCGAGGACCTGGGCCTGGACGGACACGTCGAGGGCGGAGACCGGCTCGTCGCAGACCACGAGGTCGGGGGAGAGGGCGAGGGCCCGGGCGATCGCCACGCGCTGGCGTTGTCCCCCGGAGAGTTCCGCCGGCCGGCGCTCCAGCGTGGCGGCGGGCAGGGCCACCCGGTCGAGGAGCTCGCGGGCCCGGTTGAGCCGGGAGACACGGTCGCCGACCTTGAAGGCGCGCAGCGGTTCGGTGATCACCTCGGCGATGGAGAAGCGGGGGTCGAGGGAGGCGTAGGGGTTCTGGTAGACGAGCTGGGCGCGGCGGCGCAACTGCCGGGCCTGTGCGCCCTTGGCGGTGGTGACGTCGGTGCCGTCGAGGAGGATCTGTCCGGCGGTCGCGTCGGTGAGGCGCAGCACCAGACGGGCGGTGGTGGACTTGCCCGAGCCCGACTCGCCGACCAGGGCGAGGGTCCGACCGCGTCGGAGGGTGAGGCTGACGTCGTCCACGGCGCGCAGGGTTCGGGGCCCGTCACCGGCGCGGGGCAGCCTGTACTCCTTGACGAGGTTGCGTACTTCGAGCAGCGGTGCCGTCTCCGCCTCGGTGGCGGCGACCGGGGTGCGGGGTCGGGCGGTCGTCAGGCTCGGGGCGCTGGCCAGCAGGTGCCGGGTGTAGGCGTCCCGCGGGGCGGCCAGGATGTCACCGGTGGGGCCGACCTCGACGACCTTGCCCCGGGACATCACCACCAGCCGCTGGGCCCGGTCGGCGGCGACCCCGAGGTCATGGGTCACCAGCAGGACCGCGGTGCCCAGTTCCTGGGTCAGGGTCTGGAGATGGTCGAGGATGACCCGTTGCACGGTGACGTCGAGCGCGCTGGTGGGCTCGTCGGCGATGATCAGCTCGGGCCGCGCCGCGATGGCGACGGCGATCAGGGCGCGTTGCCGCATCCCGCCGGACAGTTCGTGCGGGTACTGCCGCGCCCGTACGGCCGCGTCGGGCAGCCCGGCCCGGTCCAGGACCTCGACCGCCTCGGCGGGAGCCGATCGGCGGGTCGCCAGACCGTGGATGCGCAGCACCTCGGCGACCTGGTCACCGATCCGCCTGACCGGGTTGAGGGAGACCGTCGGATCCTGGGGCACCAGTCCGATGCGTGCCCCGCGGACGGTGCGCAGTTCGGCTTCCGAGAGGGTGGTGAGGTCGTGCCGGCCGAAGCGGATGGTGCCCGCGTCGATCCGGCCGTTCGCCGACAGGAGCCGGATGATCGCGTGCGCGGTCGTGCTCTTTCCGGAGCCCGACTCGCCGACCACCGCGGTCACCTGTCCCGGCCACACGTCGAGATCCACGCCCCGCACGGCCTCGACCGTGCCGCCCCGGGTGCGGTACGACACCGACAGGCCGCGTATCTCCAGCAGTGGTGTGGTCACGTCCTCACCGTCCTCACGTTCGTCGGTCATGGCTGTCGGGACCATTCGCCGTCCAGCGCGCGGGCAATGCGGTTGGTTGCCAGAACGGTCGCGGCGATGGCCAGTCCGGGCAGCGCGGTCAGCCACCATGCGTTGGCGAGGTAGTTGCGGCCGTCGGAGATCAACGTGCCCCACTCCGGGGCGGGCGGGGGAGCGCCGTAACCGAGGAAGCTGAGGGCGGAGACGGCCAGGATGGAGGAGCCGAAGTCGAGGGTGGCCAGGACGATCACCGGGCCCGCCGAGTTGGGCAGCACATGCCGGCCCAGCACCGAGTACCAGCGCGCCCCGCTCGCCCGCGAGGCCTCCACGAACACCGCCTGCCGCACCCGCAGCACCTCGGCGCGCGCCACCCGTGCGAACGAGGCGACGCTGGCGATGCCGACCGCGACCGCCACCTTCACCGTGCCGTAGCCCAGCGCGGTGACCAGGGCGAGGGACATGAACAGCGCGGGGATGGACAGGAGTACGTCGACGAAGCGCATGAGGACGTCGTCCACCCAGCGGCCCACGAACCCAGCGACCACCCCGAGCAGTCCACCGACCACGAACGCGACCAGGACGGCGATCAGCGTCGCCTTGAGGGACAGCTGGGCGCCGTGGACGACCCGGGAGAACACGTCGCGGCCCAACTCGTCCGTGCCGAACCAGTGATGTGCGCTCGGGCCGCGGAAGTTCTGTGCGGGGACGCCCTTCAGCGGGTCCTGAGAGGTGAACAGTCCCGGCCAGAACGAGGCCAGTACCACCAGGACGAGGACGACGACCGACAACAGCAGGCCCGGTCGGCGGGCCAGGAACCGCAGCACACGTCGTACGTCGCCGCGGCCGCGCGGCTCGGGGCCGGGGGCCGTGTCGACCGGCCGGGCCAGGCCGAGGGCGGTGTCGTCGACGAGGCTCTGGCTCATGCGAGGGCCGCCCTTCCGTTCGAGGCCACCACGATCCGTGGATCGAGGAGTGGGTAGACCAGGTCGACGACCAGGTTCGTCGTCACGAAGATCAGCGCTCCGAACACCACGACCCCTTGCACGAGCGGGATGTCCTGGGCCGTGACCGCCGCCGCGGTGACGCGGCCGAGGCCGTCGCGGGAGAACACGGTCTCCACCACCACCGAACCGGCGATCAGTTGCCCCACGAGCAGGCCGACGACGGTCAGCGCCGGCAGGGACGCGTTGCGCAGGGCGTGCCGCAGATGAACCCGCCACCGGTCGGCGCCCTTGGCCCGCGCTGTCTCGATGTACGCCTGGTCCAGTGCGGTGAGCAGGCTCTTGGCGAGCACCTGGGCGACCTGCGCCCCGGTCGGCACCGCCAGCGTCAGGGCCGGCAGCACCAGCCCCCGCAGGCCGTCGTTGCCGAACGCGGGAAACCAGCGCAGCCGGAAGGAGAACAACTCGACCAGCAGCAGCCCCACCCAGAACGTCGGGACGGACACCCCCAGCGGCGGCAGCGACAGCAGCAGCTGCCGCAGCCAGCGCTGTCTGGTGTACGTCGCCACCACCGCCAGACCGCCGCCGAGGAGCACCGCGAGCAGCAGGGCCGCGCCGGTCAACTGCAGGGTCTGCGGCAGGGCGTCGGCCAGCGTCGAGGTCACCGCACGACCGGTGGACACCGAGTCGCCGAAGTCCCCGCGCACCGCCCGGCCGAGGTACTCGGCGTACTGCACCAGCACCGGCTTGTCGAAGCCGTACTCGTGCCGCAGGGCGGCGATCTGTTTCGGGTCGACCTGCCCCGAGTCCATCCCGGCACTGGCCATCGCCGTGACCGGGTCGCCCGGCAGATAGTCCAGCACCAGGAACGAGACCGTGTACGCCGCCCACAGCACGCCGACCGCCTGCGCGAGCCGTTTGATCACATAGCGGCGCATGCGTCAGCCGATCCAGGTGTCGTGCAGCTGGAGCCGGCTGGAGGCGTCGAAGTCCAGGTCGTGCACCTTCTTCGACACGCCCAGTTGGGTCTGGAGCTCCACCACCGGAGCGTAGTAGGCGTTCTGCACGATCAACTGCTGTGCCCGGCCGACCAGTTGCCTGCGCTTGGCCGGGTCGACGGTAGCGGCCTGCTCGGACAGTGCCGTGTCCAGGGAACTCGGGGGCAGGTGGTAGAAGTTGGCCAGCTCGGTGGAGAAGGAGCTGCGCAGGATGTCGGGATCGGCGCGGGTCACGTTCCCCCACACCGCGTCGTAGTCGCCCGACTGGAGTGTCGGGGCGAACTGCGTGACCTGGAGCTGCTTGAGGGCCACGTCGACACCGACGGTCTTGAGCTGCTGCTGAATGAGCTCCAGCGCGGGCTGGTTGGTGGCCGCGTTGGGAAACCACTTGATCGTAAGACTCAGCTTCTGGCCGCCCTTGGCGCGGATGCCGTCGCTTCCGGTCTTCCAGCCGGCCGCATCCAGCAGGGACTTGGCCTTGGTGACGTCGAAGGTCAGGCCGGAGGCGAGGTCGGTGTAGTCGGGTGTGGTGTGTGCGAGGACGCTGGTGGCCGGCCGGGTGCCGGTCGGGAAGACGGTGTCGGCGATCTGCTGCCGGTCGATGGCGTGGAGGATCGCCTGGCGCACCTTGGCGTCCTTGAACAGCGGCCGGGAGTTGTTCAGGCCGAGACCGAACACCACCCCGGGGTTGGCCCGTCGCTGGAGGGTGACCTGGCCACCCTTGAGGGCCGCCTCGTTGGCCTTGCCGACGCTGGCGACGGCGTCCACCTGACCGGACTGCAGGCTGCCGGCCCGCACACCCGGCTCCGGCACGACCTTGAACACCAGCTTGTCGAGATACGCCTCGCCCTTCTTGGACCACAGTGATGATCCCCAGGCGTATCCGGTGCGCCTGGCGAGTGTGAGGGACTGGTTCTGCACGTACTGCTTCAGCACGAACGGTCCGGAGCCGGTCACCCCGTCGCTGCACTTCTGCTGCGGGGTCTTCTTCACGCTGGCCGAGGACTCGATGCCGAGCGAGTGCGTCGAAGTGGCCTGCAGGAACTGGGCGTTGGGCTGGCCGAAGGTCACCTTCACGGTGAGCGGGTCGACCACGGTGGTGCTCTTGACGCCGCTCAGGTAGCCCTCGGCGAGGGTGCCCAGGGCGCCGAGCTTCGGCACCGCGTCGAAGTTGTCCTTGACCACCTGCGCGGTCAGCTTCGAGCCGTCGCTGAAGGTGACGCCGGAGCGCAGATGGAAGGTGAAGGCCGTGGCGTCGGGACTGACGTCCCAGCTCTTCGCCAGCCACGGCACGATCTTGCCGGTCTTCGGGTCCTGGTCCGTCAGGGAGTCCACGAGCTGGCGCACCGAGTAGATGGTCTCGTTGCTGGCGACCTGCTGCGGATCCACGCAGCCGGAGTCCGAGCCCACCGCGAAGGTCAGGGTGCCGCCGGACCTGGGCACTCCGGTGCCGCCGCCCGCGTCGCCGCCGCCGGATCCGCAGGCGGTCAGCAGGGCGCTGGTGGTCACAAGGGCGGTCAGTGCCGCCCACCGAGAGGTTCTGACATGGGGAAGTGCGATCACGGAGGGCTTCTCCTACTCGTGTCACCAGGCACGGCGGTGGTACGGGACTCGGCCGTGCGAGGGCGTGCGGACCCGATCGGCGTGATGCCGACGTCGGGGAGCGCTGTGCAGACAGGGATCAGCGGAAAGGAAGAACGGGGATCAGCGGAAACGAAGTACGCGGATCAGGCGCAGACGGATGCGGCGGCGACCGGTGCCGGGCGGCGACCAGCGCTGAAAAGGCGCGTCAGGCCTGACAGAGACAGCTGGTCGAGCGCTTGAGATCGATGTGGCGCCGACGCGAGAGCCGGGAGAACACGGTGGCGACGGCGAAACGGGCGCTGAGGTCACCACCGTGCCGCATGTCGGTCCTCCACCTGTCCGGCCCCGGTCACGGGGCCACGCGCTTGCGGGATCGTCGCTGATCCCGCCGGGCTTTCACCTGGAGCACCCCACCGCGTGGGAGGGTTGCCGGTCAGCGAGCCAGGGCTTGACGCTGACACTCAATGCCACTCGTGATCGTACGGAGAGATCTTGCCGTTGGTCAATGGCCGGGCCCCGGCTCAGGAACCGCCGCGCTCGCGGGGGATCTTCTGACCGGCCTCGATCGCCACCGGCAGCCGGTTCTCGGCCGGGGGCAGCGGGCACGTGGCCAGGTCCGTGTAGGCGCACGGCAGGTTCGCGGCGCGGTTGAAGTCCAGGACGACCCGGCCGTCGGCGGCGGGCGGCTCCAGCCACAGGGCCCGGTTGGCGGCGTAGGTGGTGACCCCGGAGGTGGCGTCGGTGAACAGCACCAGCAGCCGGCCCTCGCCGGCGCCGGGGAACGCGGTGAGGGACAGCTGACGTCCGTCCAGCTCGAAGTCGATCCTGCCCGGAGCGTCATAGACGTGCTCCAGGCCCTCGACGGCCGCCCCCACGGTGGTCGGCCGGGGTGTGTCGAAGGGGACGTAGCGGCCGGTCACGGCCCAACGCGGGTCGGGTGCGTAGGCAGGTGTTCCGGTGAAGGCCGCGCGCCGGGGCGCGTCCGGGTGCCGGGGGCGCACGATGTCGTGGCCGCCGCGCTTGGCGACCTCGATGACGGCGTCCTTCCACACCGCGTTGACGCCGCCGCGCTCGGGCAGCACGCCGAAACGGTGTTCACCGCGCACCGGGGTTCCCTCGACGACCAGTTCCTCGCCGTCGTCGAGGGTGACGACGACTCCGTCGGGGCCGGTGTGCCAGGCGCCGGGCGCGTCCGGGAAACGCTGGGGGCGGTCGTCGAGCCAGTGTTGGCCGGTGATCGCCAGGATCCCGTGCGGGGCGGAGAGTTGGGCCTCCTGGGCCCGGTACCACTCCAGCCAGGTCTCGGTGAAGGTGTGGAGGTCGGTCGTGGTGGCCTCGGTGGTCAAAGGAGTCTCCTTCGTGCAGGGGCTGTCGGGTCTTCGGGGCGGTTCAGCGGGCGAGTTCGCCGAGGAGTCGCCAGGTGCGTCGGCGGTCGGCCTCTTTGGCGATCCCGGTGCCCGAGAACACGACCTCGGTGGCACCGGCGTCGCGGTATCGGCGCACCTTGGCCTCGACGGTCCGCTCGTCGCCGATCACGGCCAGGTCGGCGGCTCGTCGGGCGCCGGAGAGTTCGATGACCCGGGCGTAGGACGGGATCCCCTCGTAGAAGGCGAGGTTCTCGGTGGCCTTGGCCTTTACTGCCTCCACGTCGTCGGTGACCACGCCCGGCACGAGGGCGACGATCCTGGGCGCGGGGCGGCCGGCGGCCTCGGCGGCGGTGGTCAGGGCGGGCACGATGTGGTCCGCCAGGGCGCGTGGTCCCGCCAGGTACGGCAGGATCCCGTCCGCCAGTTCACCGCTGACCCGCAGCGCCTGCGGCCCCATTGCGGCGACCAGCAGGGGGACACCTCTCTCGGCACCCGGTACCCGCGCCGGGCGCGGGGTGGTGGCGGTCAGCAGCTCACCGTGGAAGTCGGCCGTGCCGGTCTCGGTCAACTGCCGCAGCCCGGTGAGGAATTCACACAGCCGGGCGATGGGCCGCTCGAAGGGCAGGCCGAAGGCGGTCTCCGTCAGCAGTTTCGTGCCCAGGGCCAGGCCGAGGTGGTAGCGGCCGTGGGTCGCGGCCTGGGCGGTCTGGGCCTGGCTGGAGACGAGCAGTGGGTGGCGGCCGAAGACGGGGATCGCGGAGGTGCCGACCTGCAGTCCGGGCACCTCGCGCCCGACGATCGCCGCGAGCTGGGGCGAGTCCGCGCCGAAGCTCTGCCCGAACCAGGCCGACGTGACACCGGACTCCGCTGCCTCATGGGCCAGTCGTACGGCGGCGTCGACCTGGTTCGGCGCGTCGGACGCGGTGAGCACTACTCCAACCGTCATGTCGGTTCAGAACGGGCGTCGGCCGGAGTCGCATTCCGGTTCCTGTGTGACAGCTTCTTGTCAGTCATGTGTACGAGACCCGGCGCGGGGGCTCAGCCCGCCTGCCGCCGGTCCGGGGCGGACCGGTGGGTGAGCGGTTCACGCAGGCCGAGGTTCTCGCGCAGCGTGGTCCCGCTGTACTCGGTGCGGTAGATCCCGCGTTCCTGCAGTTCCGGGACGAGCAGGTCGACGATGTCGTCGAGGCCGTCGGGAATCAGGTACGGCGTGACGTTGAAGCCGTCGACCGCGCCGTGCCGTACGAAGTGGGCGAACTTGTCGGCGAGACCGGACGGCGTACCGACGTGCCCGCGCTGCGGGCCCAGCGCGATGACCGTCTCGCGCAGCGACCAGCCGTGCGCCTCCGCCTTCGCCCGCCACTCCGCTACGACCGCACGCGGGTCGGCGATCCGGCGGGCGCCGAAGGAGCCGTCGTTCTCGGTGACGACCGGGTCCTCCTTCGGCAGCGGCCCGTCGGCGTCACGGTCGGAGAGGTCGATGCCCCACAGCAGCCCGGCGATCCCCAACGCGGTGGCCGGGGTGACTTGTTGGAGCCGGATCCACTGCTTCTTCTCCTGGGCCTCCTTTTCCGTCGCGCCGATGATGATCTCGGTGCCGGGCAGGATCCGCAGATCGTCGTCGGGACGCCCGATCGCGCGCAGCCGGTGTCGGAGGTCGTCGGCGAAGGCCAGGGCGTCGTCGAAGTCATTGCCGTGCGCGGAGAAGATGACGTCGGCGTTGCGGGCGGCGAAGTCGCGTCCCTCGCCGGAGTCACCGGCCTGGAAGATCACCGGGTGACCCTGGGCGCTGCGCGGCAGGGTGGGGGCGAGGTCGACGTCGAACTGCGGGCCCTTGTGGCGCACTTGACGCACGGCGCCGGGAGCCGACCAGGCGCGGGCGGTCGCGGAGTCGGCGACGGCGCCGTCCTCCCAGCCGTCCCAGAGGGCACGGGCCACGGTGAGGAACTCCTCGGCGCGCCGGTAGCGGTCGGCGTGGTCGAGGTAGCCGCCGCGGCGGAAGTTCGCGCCGGTCCAGGCGTTGTCCGTGGTGACCACGTTCCAGCCTGCGCGGCCCTCGGAGAGGAGGTCGAGGCCGGAGAGGCGGCGGGCCAGGTCGGCGGGCTCGTTGAAGGTGGAGTTGGAGGTGGAGACCAGGCCGATCCGGCGGGTGACCGCGGCCAGCGCCGCCAGCTGGGTGATGGCGTCCGGCCGTCCGGCCACGTCCAGATCGTGGATCCGGCCGTCGACCTCGCGCAGCCGCAGGCCCTCGCCGAGGAAGAAGGCGTCGAACAGGCCGCGTTCGGCGGTCTGGGCGACCTTGCGGAAGGAGGCGGGGTCGATCTGGGAGCCGCTGTCGGGGGCGGACCAGATGGTCCAGTGGTTGACGCCCTGGAAGAAGACGCCGAAGTGCAGCTGGGCGTGTGGCCGGGGAACGTCGAGGGGGTCGGTGCGGGTCATTGTGCGTCCTCCTGGGCGGCGGGGGCCGCGACGGCGTAGCGGTTGGCGGGGCGCTCCAGACCCAGGGTCGAGCGCAGGGACGTACCGGGCAGCGGACGGGCGACGAGGCGTCGCTCGGACAGGGCCGGCAGGACGAGTCGGGAGAGGACGGACAGGTCCTCGTCCAGCACGAGCGGATGCAGCCGTACCCCGTCCAGATGACGGCTCAACTCACGTAGCAGAGCCACGAGTTGGTCGGCGGAACCGATGTGCCGCAGTCGCCCGCGGTCGCTCCATGCCGTGTGCCGTTCGAGGTCCGCGACGCGCTCGGCGGCCGTGGCGCCCGGGGTGTCCAGGGCCACCTCGACCTCGGCGAAGACCCGGGGCGTACCGGCGACGGCAGCTGCCCTGGCGACCGACGCGAGATCGCGCCCTTCGACGAGCCCGACGTCGAGCTGTGCGGCGGGAACCCGGTCCGGCCGGCCCAGGACGACGAGCTGCCCCTGGGGCGGGCGTGGCACGATCGCGGGCCCCTTGACGGCATACGTCTCGCCGGTGAAGTCGATGTAGTGCAGCCGGTCGCGGTCGAGGTAGCGGCTGGTGGCCACGGACCGGATGACCGCGTCGTCCTCCCACGAGTCCCACAGAGCGCGGGCCACCTCGATACCGTCACGGGACTCCCGGGCCCGCGCCTCGGCATCGGCGACCGGTGGGCGCCCCCAGGCGCGGGCCGCCTCGGGACGTTCCTCCTCCGCCACCACCCACCCGGCGCGACCTGCGGAGATGTGGTCCAGGGACGCCAACTGACTGGAGACATGGAAGGGTTCGGCGTACGTGACCGGCACGACGGGCGCGACCCCTACGGTGCTCGTGGACGCCGCGACGAAAGCCGCCCGCTCCACCGCGCCGATACGGCCGACCGGATCCGGTGCCGCACCGGGGGGCAGGACGCCGTCGTCCAGGGTGACCAGGGTGAACCCGGCGTTCTCGGCGACGGCGGCGACACCGGCCACGCGGCGCGGGGTGAGCAGCTGATCGGGGGAGTGGGCGGCGCGGCGCCAGGCCGCGGGGTGGGCGCCGTCGCCGTCGATCTCGACGGCTAGGTGCAGGGCAGGGCCAGGCATGGGGTTCCTTCCGGGAAACACGACGACGCGCGGCCGACGGGCCACGACGAGAGAGCCGGCGGTAAGGGCCGGCAGGGGATCAGGCGGATACGGAAGGACAGACCGCGGAGGAGGTACGGCAGTAGTCGACATGCCGTCGGGTGATCAGCCGCGCACCGGTGCACGTACGGCGCGAGGGCGCGCTCAGTACGTGCATGGAAGCCTCCACCCATCAGGAACTCTCGGCCTCAACGTACGTCGCCCGTCCCCGCGGATGTCAAGGTCGGAAAGAGGTGGAGAAGGTCCCCGTGTCCGCAATGCAAGACCTGTCCGGGAAGTTATTGACCAACGTGGCGGCTTCTGCTGAACTCCCGTCTCATGAACCCGCGCGTGGACCTCACTCGGCGGCGCCACATCGATCTGGCGCACGTCTCCAGCGCGTTTTGTTGTCGCTGACCCGGCAAGTGGTCCCCGGCGACAGCCGCGCGTGCATTGGATGCGCGTCGGCGTGAGGCGGTATTGAGCCGCCCGCACCGTGATGCCTCTCCCCGCAGGACCGTCGTACTCACCTCCTGAGGGCTCCCCGTCTCCTCTCCTCCTCGCATGAGTCGCATGAGTCGCATGAGTCGGGAGCCTGTTCGCGTACGCCGACGCGGCCGCTGAGAACGCGCCTGCGGCGGCCCTGCGACCACGCGTTTCCCCTTCACCCCGTTACGTCATCCCCTGCGCCCGTTCGCGTGTGCCCGTCTGTCCGGGAGGGACCCCCTCATGCCTCCGTCCATCCGTAAGCTCACCAGCCGCATCGGCGCCGTCGTCGAGGGCGTCGACCTCACGGCGCCCCCCGACCTCGCGACGGTCACGACGCTGCGAGACGCCCTCAACGAGCACAAGGCGATCGTGTTCGACGACGTGCGACTCGACAACGCCGGCCAGGAGCGTGTGGCCCGCTGGTTCGGCGAGCTGACCACCGCCCACCCCAATGTGCCGGCCGCCGACGGCACGACGAACGTGCTCGCCGTCGACAGCGAGACGTCCAAGGCCAACGAATGGCACACGGACGTCACCTTCGTGGTCAACCCGCCCCAGGTGACCACGCTCCGGTCCATCGAGATCCCGCCCTACGGCGGCGAGACGCTCATCGCCAACGCCGCCGCGGCCTACCGCGACCTGCCCGAATCACTGCGCGCCCTCGCCGACACCCTGCGCGTCGTGCACACCAACCAGTACGACTACGCACGCCCCGAGCCCACCACCGCCGAACGGCAGGAGTACGACCGCGTCTTCGTCTCGACGCCCTACGAGGCCGAGCACCCCGTCGTGCGGGTGCATCCGCTGACCGGCGAACGCGGGCTGTTCATCGGCGGGTTCGCCAAGCGGATCGTCGGCCTGTCGGGCAGTGACTCGGCGGATCTGCTGCGCATCCTGCAGTCATACGTCACCCGCCCGGAGAACATCCTGCGCTGGACCTGGTCCCCGAACCAGCTGCTGATCTTCGACAACCGGATCACCCAGCACTACGGCGTGGACAACTACGACGACCACCCGCGCCGCCTCAACCGGGTGACCGTCGCCGGGGAAGTGCCCGCCGGAGTCGACGGTGGCCGCAGCGAGCAACTCCTCGGCGACGCCTCGCACTACAGCGGCGTACTGGCGGTGGCGGCATGACCGAGATCCGCATCCCGGCACCGGCGGTCGTGAAGGGCCCGGTCGCGGAGACGACGACGAACGCGCGGGAACGCGAGGTGTTCCTGCCGATCGACGCCCGCCGACGGACACCGCTGCGCACACTCCGCGAGCGCCTGCGCTGGCCGCTGGGCATCTACACGACTCCGGTCGCGATCCTCCTCGCCTGGGAGGTGCTCGCCCGGGCGGGCGTGGTGTCCAAGACCTACGCCCCGGCGCCCACCTCGATCGTGAAGTCGGCCGTCGACCTGTGGCAACAGGGCGTCCTCGGGCCCGACCTGGCCATATCGCTGCAGCGGGCCGGCATCGGCCTGGCGATCGGTCTGACGGTGGGTGTCGTCACCGGCGTCCTGGGCGGGCTGCTGCGCAGCGGCGAGTACCTCTTCAACGGGCTCGTGCAGGTACTCAACACGATCCCCCTCCTCGCCGTGCTGCCGCTGATGATCGTGTGGTTCGGCATCGACGAACTCACCAAGGTCCTGCTGATCTCCTTCGGCGCCGGCGTCCCGATGTACCTCAACCTGTTCGCCGCGATACGGGGCGTCGACCAGCGGCTGATCGAGATGGCGCGCACGACGGGCGCCGGCACCTGGCGCCTGGTCACACGCGTACTGGTGCCCGGAGCCCTGCCGGGGTTCCTGGTCGGCCTCCGGTTCTCCCTCGCGTACAGCGTTCTGGGACTGGTCGCCGCGGAAACGGTCAACGCGGACAAGGGACTTGGCTTCCTCATCACGCAAGGGCAGACGTATCTCCAGACCAACCAGGTCTTCGTCGGGCTGGTGATCTACTCGCTCCTCGGTCTGCTCGCCGACCAGTTCGTCCGGGCTCTCGAGCGGGTGCTGCTGCGGTGGCGACCCAGTTATGAGGCGTCATGAGCAGCACGATCACGACGGAACCGCGCCGTCGGACCGGGGTCGTCGTCGAGCAGGTGGTACGGCAGTTCGGTGACCGGCGCGTCCTCGACCGCCTCGATCTGACCATCGAGGAAGAGGAGCTGGTGATCCTGCTCGGCCCCTCGGGCTGCGGCAAGAGCACCCTGCTGCGGCTGCTCGCCGGCCTCGACCGGCCCGACGGCGGACGCGTGGAGGTCCCGGCACGGCGCGCGATCGTCTTCCAGGCCGACCGGCTGCTGCCCTGGCAGCGGGTGCTGCGCAACGTCACGCTCGGCCTGCACGGCCCCGACGCCGACCGGCGGGCCCGCGAGGTGCTCGCCGAGGTCGGACTCTCGGGCCGCGAGAAGGCCTGGCCCAAGGAGCTCTCCGGTGGCGAGGCCCAGCGGGTGTCGCTCGCGCGGGCACTGGTCTCCGAGCCCGAACTGGTGCTGCTCGACGAGCCGTTCGCGGCCCTGGACGCCATCACCCGACTGCGCATGCACGACCTCGTACGCGCGCTGCGCAGCAAGCACCACGCGGCCATGCTCCTGGTCACCCACGACGTCGACGAGGCGATCGCCCTGGCGGACCGCATCGTCGTCATGAGCAACGGCCGCATCGGCAGCTCGCACTCGGTGAGCCTCACCGCCGCGGACCGGGAGGCGAGCGTCGCCCGTGAGGAACTCCGCGCCCGGCTCCTGGCCGACCTCGGCCTCGCCGGACAGCACTGACCTTCCCGAACACCCTCACCCAGCACAGAAAGCACGACAACCCATGCGAAAGAGAACGACCAGACTCATCGGCGCCGTCGGTTCGCTCGCCCTGGCGGGTACTCTCGCCGCCTGCGGATCCTCCTCGGACTCCACCGCGCCGCTGAGCAAAGCCGTCGACGCGAGCGACGCCAAGCACCCCGAGTGGAGCAAGTACACCTTCACCATCGGCGACAACGGCGGTGACGGCAGCCAGGAACTGGCGCGGATCACCGGCGCGTTCGCCAACGCGTCCTACAAGGTGAAGTTCGCCCGCTTCACCTACGGCCCGCCGCTCGTGCAGGCCGCCGCCTCGGGCGACATCGACCTCGGCAGCGTCGGCGACGTGCCGCCGATCACCGGCGCCGCGAAGGAGTACGGCTTCAAGGTGGTCGCGGTCAACCGCTCGCTCACGCCCACCCAGTCCAACGAGAACATCATCGTTCCCAAGGGATCACCGCTGAAGTCGCTCAAGGACCTCAAGGGCAAGAAGATCGCCGTCCCGCAGGGCAGTTCGGCCCACGGCCTGGCCCTCAACGCGCTCAAGAGCGTCGGCCTCGGCCCCAAGGACGTGCAGTTGGTCTTCCTCGACCCGGCGGCCGGCGCCACGGCGTTCAACACCGGCAAGGTGGACGCCTGGTCGATCTGGAATCCCCAGTCCGCGATCGCGGTGAAGAACGGCGCGCGCATTCTGGCGAAGGGCCTGCCGCCGATCGACCAGACCAGCAGCTACTACGTCGCCAGCGAGAAGTCGCTCAACGACAAGACCAAGCGGGCGGCGCTCACGGACGTCCTGCAGCGGCTGGCCGGCGAGTTCGCCTGGGCGATCAAGCACGAGGACAAGTACGCCGAGGCGCTTGCCAAGGAGGAGGGCATCCCGCTGGACGACGCCAAGGCCTCCGTCAAGGCATTCGAGACCCGCGTGACACCGGTGGAGACGGCGGACGTCGCGGCCGAGCAGAAGCTCGCGGACGCCTTCCTGGAGGCAGGCCAGATCACCAAGACGGTCGACATCAAGTCGATCACCGACAACCTCCTCCCGGCCGGCTACGACAGCTCCAAGCTGAAGGTCACCTCATGAGCGCGCCACAACGACAACTCCACCTCAACGCCTTCCTCATGGAGGCGGGCCACCACGAGGCGGCCTGGCGGCTCCCGCACAGCAACCCCCGCGCCGACTTCGACCTGCGGCACTGGATCGAGCTGGCACAGCTCGCCGAGAGCGCCAAGTTCGACTCGCTGTTCCTCGCGGACGGCCCGGCCCTCATCGGCACCGGCGAGTTCCGGCCCCCGGGACAGCTCGAACCACTGACCCTGCTCACCGCGCTGTCCCAGGCCACCAGCAGGATCGGTCTCATCGCCACCGTGTCGTCGACGTACAACGAGCCGTACAACCTCGCCCGTCGCCTCGCCTCCGTCGACCACGTCAGCGGCGGCCGCGCCGGCTGGAACATCGTCACCTCGGCAGGCGCGGACGAGGCGGCCAACTTCGGCCTCGACGACCGTCCCGGCCACGCCGAACGCTACGCCCGCGCCGACGAGTTCCTTAAGGTCGCCAAGGCCCTGTGGGACAGCTGGGAGACCGAGGCCGTCGCCGCCGACAAGAACACCGGGCGGTACGCCGACCCCGAACGGCTGCACCGGCTCGACCACCAGGGCCGGTACTTCAAGGTCGCTGGCCCCCTCAACGTCGAGCGCCCACCGCAGGGTTACCCGCTGCTCGTCCAGGCGGGCTCCTCGGAGGACGGCAAGGACTTCGCCGCCCGCCACGCCGAGGCCATCTTCACCGCTCACACGACGTACGAGCGCGCGGCCGCCTTCTACGCCGACATCAAGGCACGGACCGTGGCGGCGGGCCGCGATCCGGACGGCGTGATCGTCCTGCCGGGCATCGTCCCCTACATCGGGTCGACCGAGGAGGAAGCCCGGGCGCTGGCCCGGCAGTTCGACGAACTGCGCGTCCCCGAGTACGGGCTGCGCCAGCTGGCCGCCGTGTTCGAGACCGAGCCGTCGGTCTTCCAACTCGACGCCCCGCTACCGGACTTCATCCTGGCCAGGCCGAAGCTGGAGGGCTCGCAGAGCCGATCCGACCTGATCATCGAGCTCGCGGTGCGTGAGCAGCTGACGGTCCGGCAGATCATCTCCCGGCTCGGCGGCGGACGCGGCCACTTCGAGTTCGTGGGCACGCCCGAGCAGGTCGCGGACACGATCATCGCCTGGTTCGAGGGCGGTGCTGCGGACGGGTTCAACATCATGGCCCCCGCCCTGCCGTCCGGCCTGGCGGCCTTCGTCGAGCACGTGCTGCCGATCCTGCGCGGCAAGGGCCTGTTCCGTGAGGAGTACGAAGGCACGACCCTGCGCGAGCACTACGGGCTCCCGGTCCCCGCGAACCAGTTCCATGGCTGACCCGCCGTCCGGGCCCGCCCCGCTCGCTCCCTCCCGCCGCTCCGTCTTCCCGGAGCGGCGGGAACCGCCCGCTCTGCGGCTGAGGGCCTGCGCAAGACCTGCGCGGCGGAACCGACTCGGGCGGCGGCAGGACGCTGGACCAGCCCGGGAACGGCTTCCTGCCATGATCGTGAGCTGTGAGGATGGCGTCATGGAGCAACCACTGAGCCGACAGCAGGCGTCTGAGGCAGTGCACGAGCAGGGCTGGCGCTACTTGCTGGGCACCCTGCAGACGTCCGTCCCGGTCCGGTCGCTGGCCCAGGGAATCAGCGTGACGTCGGACGGCGTGGCGGTGTGCGGTGACGACGCCGATCAGCATCTTCGGGTCGATGCCCGCCCCGATCTGGTCGTGCTCACTCTGCAATCGTCGGCCCATGCGTGGGTGACCGACCGGGACGTCGAACTCGCCCATCGGATCTCCGCGACGGTTCGCGAAGCCGGGCTGCGGACAGAGCCCGGGATCGGAACCGGCGCACAGCGGTCCGTCCAGCTCGTGGAGATCGCGATCGATGCGCTGGACATCGCCCGGATTCGGCCCTTCTGGAAGGCGGTCCTGGGCTACGCCGACGAACTGGGCGGCGCGGGACCGGAAGATCCGCTCGTCGACCCGTTCCGGGTGGGGCCCGCGGTCTGGTTCCAACAGATGGACCGGGCACGCCCACAGCGCAACCGGGTCCACCTGGACGTCAGCGTCCCGCACGACGAGGCGTCCTGGCGGGTCGACGCCGCGCTGGCGGCGGGCGGCCGACTGGTGTCCGCGACCCGTGCCCCGGCCTTCTGGGTCCTTTCCGACGCGGAGGGGAACGAGGCCTGCGTGACCACATGGCAGGGCAGAGACGCCTGAGCCACTGTCAGATGAGAACGGGTTCCCTTGCGAGTAAGGGCTTCACTCGACCGGTGTCATTTCCGTGCAATGCGCTTAAAGAATTCCCCTTGTCGCGGTGAGAGTTCCCTTGAAACGGGGCCGTGTCGGTGTTGCGGGGAGATGCCGTGACCAAAACTGCTGCGCATGGCCTCGAACGTCCTCAACGCAACCGCGCCCGTCGGCTCATACCGTCGTCCGCCATGGCGATCACCCGAGGGTGAGCCGGCGTACGCACGCCCTGCGCTGCTGGTTCTCGTCGTGCTCGCCGTCGTGCTCTATGCCTGGGGTATCGACCGCAGCGAGTACCACACGTTCTACGCGAGCGCGGCCCGCAGCATGACGGAGAGCTGGAAGGCTTTCTTCTACGGGTCCTTCGATCCCGGAAATTCCATCACGCTCGACAAATTGCCGGGGTTCCTTTGGCCGCAGGCGCTGTCCGCGCGGATCTTCGGATTCCATGCGTGGGCACTGACCCTGCCGCAGGTCCTGGAAGGCGTCGCGAGCCTGCTCGTTCTCCATCGCGTCGTCACGCGCTGGGCGGGCGCGCACGCCGCTCTGATCGCCGGCGCGGTGTTTCTGGTGACCCCCGTCGCGGTCGGGCTGTTCCGTACCTCGGTCGAGGACCCGATGTTCACGCTGTGCCTGCTGCTCGCGGCCGAGGCGACCCAGTGGGCCGCGCGCGACGGCCGGCTCCGGCCGCTGGTCATGGCCGGCGTCTGGGTCGGCATCGGCTTCCAGGCCAAGATGCTCGAGTCATGGGCCGTGCTGCCGGCGCTCGCCCTCGTGTATCTGATCTCCACACCGCTCACGCTGCGCCGACGGCTGACCCACCTCGGCGTCGCCGCCCTGGTCATGACGGCTGTGTCGGCGTCGTGGATCCTCGCCGTCACCCTCACTCCGGCCAAGGACCGGCCCTATGTGGACGGCACCACCAACAACTCGGCGTTCAGCATGGTGGTCGGCTACAACTTCCTGTCCCGCTTCTCCTCCCTGGGCATCAGCGCGGCCTCCACGGGCAGCGTTTCCGCCTCGCAGGGGGGAGGCAACGGTCATGGCGGCACCTCCGGCCAGGACACGGGCCGGGGATCGGGCTCGTCGACCGGCCCGGGCGCGTACGGCGCCCCCGGTGCCGGAAGCGGCACCCGCGCTCACGCCGGTCACCACACCTACGGCGGCGGTCGTGCCCTCGGCGCGGCTGCTCCACGGAGCGGCGGCGGTGGCGGGTTCGGCGGTGACGACAACGGCTGGTCGAAGATGTTCGGCACGTCGCTCGCCTCCCAGACCGGCTGGTTCTACCCGATCGCGGCCATCGCCGCCGTGTGCGGACTGCTGTGGACGCGGGGCCGGCCGCGTACCGATCGGCTTCGCGCCGGATACCTCCTGTGGGCCACCTGGCTCGCCGTGTACTTCCTGGTCTTCAGCGCCGGCAGCGTCGCCGGGCACACGTACTACATGGGCGTCATCGCCGTACCGCTCGCCGCGCTCACCGGCGCCGGGACGGTACTGATGTGGCGCGGCTACCGGGGCGGTGGACCGCGCGCCTGGGTCCTGCCGGGCGCGGTGGCGGCGACCGCGGCCTGGGCGGCTTATCTCGCCGGGCAGTTCACGTCCTTCGCACCGTGGTTGGCGCCCGCGGTGGGGGTGCTCGCCGTCGCGGCACTGGCCCTGCTTCTGATGGCGCGTCCGGGCGGGCGCCGGGCCGGGGGCAGACTGGCACTCGGCGGTCTGGCCGCCGCACTCGCGGCTCTTCTCCTGGCGCCGAGCGCGTGGGCGGTGCAGGTCTTCGCCCCGTCGTACCGCACCGGTGTGATGGGCGCGGTCGGCCCCTCGGGCACCGGCCGCGGCTTCGGAACGACACGGCCCGGGTCGGCCCGCTTCGGGCACATGGCATGGGCCGGCGGCGCGACGTCAAGGCAAGTGGCCCGTAGCGGTGCGGGCGGCGCTGGGCGGACCGGGACCGCCGGTGGCATGGGCGGCTTCGGCGGGGCGGCCTCGGGCGGTGCGCTGACCCCGGCACAGCAGCGGCTGCTTGCCTACACACGCGCCCATGACGGCTCGGCGGCCTATGTGTTCGCCACCACCAGCTGGAGCTCGGCGTCGCCGTACATTCTGGCGACCGGGGCGAAGGTTCTGCCGATCGGCGGCTTCAGCGGCCGGGTGCCGTCCCCGACCGAGAACCGGTTCCGCCAACTGGTCGTCAGCGGCAAGGTGCGATACGTACTGCTCGGTGGCGGCGGACGGGGGAGGGGCGCCGGCGCCCTGCCGGGCGTCACCGGTGACGGGACGGCGGCCGGGACCGGGGCGACGGAGCAGACGGCGGCGGCGGAGATCACCACCTGGGTACAGGCCACCTGCACCAAGGTCCCGGCCTCGGCGTACGACGGCTCGGCTGCCATGGCCACCGGGCAGACCCTCTACCTGTGCGAGCCAGGCACATAGAACAAGCGCCCGGCCGAGACCACGTACTACGTTGCAGGAGGCTCAGTCGCCGGTGGTGACCGCTTCGGCGTGGGCGTCGAGGGCGTCGAGCACGGCGTCGCCGTTCGTCCTCGCCCACTCGGTCAGCGTGTGGATCGGATCGATCAGCGTCGCCCCGAGCGGCGTGAGTTCGTACTCGACGCGGGGCGGCACCTCGGCGTAGGCGTGGCGGCGGATGAGCCCGTGCGCCTCGAGCCGTCGGAGCGTCTGGGTGAGCATCTTGCGGGAGATGCCACCGATCAGCCCGACCAGCTCGCCGTGGCGCACCGGGCCCCTGCTGAGGCCGGAGAGCACCACCACCGTCCACTTGTCGGCGATCAGCTCGACCGCCAGACGAGCCGGACAGTCGGCGAGGAAGGCATCACAGGCACCGAAACCGCTCATGGCGCCAAGGTACCCGCGTGACAGGAACCTGCTGGTTCCTGTCGGAAACCTAGCCTGGCTTTCTCACCCCCCTTCGAGCCAGGAGAGTCATGCGCGTCATCACCCAACAGACGCTCGGCGGTCCCGAGGTGCTCACCATCGTGGACGCTCCCGAGCCCCAGCCGCGGCCGGCCGGGGTTCTCGTCCGCGTCAAGGCCATCGGGCTGAACCCGTTGGAGGCACGCCTGCGCGCGGGCGAGTTCCCGCTGATCGGCCGGCCGCCGTTCGTCCTCGGCTGGGACATCAGCGGCGTGGTCGAGGAGGCGCCGCAGACGTGGCGCTTCCGACCCGGCGACGAGGTGTTCGGGATGCCGCTGTTTCCGCAGCCGGCGAACGCCTACGCCGAGGTCGTGTCCGCGCCTGCGCTGCACCTGGCACCCAAGCCGGCGCAGCTCTCGCACGTGGAGGCGTCTGCGCTGCCGGTCGTCGGGCTGACGGCGTGGCAGGGCCTCGTCGACCTCGCCGGCGTGACCGAGGGCCACCGCGTCCTGGTCCACGGCGGAGGCGGCGGCGTCGGCCACGTCGCGATCCAGATCGCCAAAGCGCTCGGTGCGTACGTGATCACGACCGCCGGCGGGAGCAAGCGGAAGTTCGTCGAGGACCTCGGCGCCGACGAGGTGATCGACTACACGGCGGTCGACTTCACCAGGGCGGTCCGTGACGTCGACGTGGTTCTCGACACGATCGGCGGCGACACTGTCGAGCGCTCGCTTGAAGTGCTCCGCCCGGGCGGTCACCTGGTGACGGCGGTCGCCGAGGACGATGCGGAGCTCGCCGCCATGTACGCGGCGGCCGGCAGGCGCTTCAGCGGCATCGCCGTCGACCCGGATCCCATCGCCCTGCGAGGCCTCGTCGGACTCGTCGAACAGGGAAGGCTCCGGGTTCATGTGCAGGAGACGTTCCCGTTCGAGCGCGTCGTGGACGCACACCGATTGCTCGACGCCGGCCACCTCCAGGGCAAGCTCGTGCTCACCCTCTGATCCCAACGCGGGGCCGAACCAGAGGGGGTGACGGACCGTGCGGCAGATGGCCGACCAGCGGGGCATGGTGTTCTCCAGGCTCGACCGCACACCCCGCTGGCGCGAGCGCCTGCCCGAGATCGAGGTCCCGACGCTGGGGTCCACGGGCGCCACGACCGGTTCTTCCCCGTCGGAAACGGAAAGGCGATAGCGCGCGAGATCCCCGGGGCACGGCTGCTCCTCAGGCTCGGTCAGAACCGGCGAGTTGGAGTGCCCGGAACCCTTGCGCGCTGTTCGACTGGTTGGGACCGAGAGGGGGGCGCCACCCGGGACGGCCGCTATTCCAGCCACGTCCCGTCGCGCATGACGACGCGACCGCGAAGTTCCGGCTCACCGCGCCAGGCACGCACAAGGGCACTTGGTGCGGTCCGTGAGCAGGATGTGCCGTCGACACCCAGACGTCCCGCTCGGTGACGAGCCGTTTCAGAGTGTCGCGCCGACGCTCCGCCGTGCGACGGCGAACGATCCCGTGGGTCTCCATGAACGCCGACCTTTCGGGACATCAGCCCTTGACCGGGCCGCCGTTGATGGCGACGCGCTGGCCGTAGCGGGCGTAGGGGTAGTAGTCGTAGGTCGCGTGGTGCTGGACGCAGCGGTTGTCCCAGAAGACCAGCGTGCCCGGGGTCCAGCGGACGCGGCAGTGCAGGACCGGCCTGCGGGCGATGATGTCGAAGAGGACGTCGAGCAGGGCGCGGCTCTCGTCGGCCGAGAGCTGCGGGATGCGGCTGGTGTAGGCCTTGTTGACGTACAGGAGTCTGCGGTCGGTCTCGGGGTGCCGGGCGACGACCGGGTGTTCGCTCTTCGGGATGACGTAGTCCGGCGGCGGTGTGTAGCCGGCCAGGGCCTGCGCACCGTCGTGTATCGCGGTCAGCGGGTCCAGCAGGGCGCGCATGGCCGGGGAGAGCATGTCGTAGGCGAGGTGCATGTTGGCGAAGAGGGTGTCGCCGCCGCACCCCGGCTCCGGTGTCTCGGTGATGTAGAGCATCGACCCCAGTGACGGTTCGGCGTCGGCGGTGCCGTCCGCGTGCCAGCCGTTGCCGGCCACGTCCGCCGCGGCCGAGGTCGTACGGATCTCCAGGATGTAGGGATCGCCCTCGGGCGGAGGCGGGTTGACCGGGCGGAGTTCGCCGAAGGCGGCGGCGAAGCGCTTGTGGTGCTCGGCGGTGATGGTCTGGTCGCGGAAGACGAGGACATGGTGGTCGCGGAAGGCGGCCCGGATGTCCTGCAGTTGCTCGGGCGGGATCTCCTGCGAGAGGTCGACGCCGGAGACTTCCGCTCCCAGGACTGGAGTGATCCTCTCGACGGTGATCGTACGGTAGGGGTGTGTGGGACGCGTGGTCACCGCTTCCAGTGCTTCGAGCTCGTACGACTCCATGTCGTCCTCCAGGGGCGCGGTGGGGATTTACAGGTCGGCGGTGCGGTGGGCAAGGGCATCCGGGGATGACAGCGTCGCCCTGATGGTCGCGGCCACCGTGTCCACGTGGGGCGCCGCGACGATGCCGTAGTGGTCCGTGGGCAGGTACCTGCGTACGGCGGACGGGGGCAGGCAGGTGTTCCACTGCCGCTCTGTCTCCTCAGGGTCCGTGGGGGTGGGCATCCCCGCTGTGGGGTGTTCGGCCAGCCAGAGACAGGTGGGGACGGAGACGAGCGGCCGTACGCGATGTTCCCCGAGGCTGCGCAGGTTCGCGCGGCAGCAGCGGGCCAGTCTCTCGGCGTACGCCTGTGCGTGCTCGGTCGGCAACGAGGCGGCGCCGGCGCCGAGTTCGGCGGCGAACACCTTTTCCAGCCGGGTCTCGTCGTAGGCGGACACCAGCGCTTCTGCCTGGGGCGGTGGCGGATCGAGGAGGTGGAGCGCTTGCGGTGGCCGTCCGGCCGCCTCGGCGAGGGCCGCCATCTCCATCGCCACACGGGCCCCGTAGGACCATCCGGCCAGATGGAACCGGTGGTCGCGTCCCGGGCCGAAGCGGCCGCGCAGCGCCGCCTCGTAGTGATGGGCCCGCTCGGCCAGTGACCATGCGGGCATCCCGGCGTCGCGGAGTGCCGGGTCGGCGATGAGGCACACCGTCGGGGCGGGCCCGAGGGCTGCCACGAGGGGGCGGTAGGCCTGGATGTCTCCGCCCACGGGGTGGATCAGGCACAGGACAGCCGGACCGGTTCCCTCCTGCCAGATGTCGAGGACGACGGTGGAGGTCATCGCCGCCGTCCCGGCGGTGTGCTCGGTGGAGGTGAGGGCGGCCTCGATGTGTTTGAGGATCTCCGTGAGGCTGACGCGGTGGCTGAAGGAGGCCAGGTCGAACTCGACGCCGTAGTCCTCCTCGATCTGGGCGATGAGGCTGATCAGGGTCAGCGAGTCGGCGCCCAGGTCGTAGAGGGAGTCCTCGGGGTCCAGTTCGTCCATGCCGAGCAGCTCCTTGATCACCCGGGCCATGGCGTCCGACCGCTCTCCTGCACCTCCTGCGTCGGGGACTTCCTTCTGCGCGTCCGCCACGCGCGCCGGTGAGGAGCGATCCGTGATCCCGGCAGGAGCGTAGAAGGCGCGGGAGGCCTCGATATCGGTGGTGGAGACGAGGAGTTGAGGCAGTTGCAGGGCGAGGGCATGGCCGAAGACCGCTTTGCCCTCCTCCACGCTCAGGCCGACGGAGAGGTGGGCCTGATGGCGGCTGTCCGGGGCCAGAACCCTCGTGGCCATGCCGGTCTCCCGCCAGATGTCCCAGTCGATGCCGATCCTGACGGTCGTCTCCGTCACGGTGGCCCGGTGGTGGGCGAAGCCGTCGAGGAGGCTCGCGCCTGCCGCGTAGTCGCTCTGGCCGACACCGCCGAGCAGGGCGGACATCGAGGAGCAGTAGACCGCGATCTCAGGGCGGAAGGCGCCGATGAGGTGTTCGACGACGAGTGCGCCCCTTTCGCGGACCGCCGCGGCGTCGCGCATCGCGGTGGCGTCACGTCGTACGAGCAGCCCGCCATGTCCGAGACCGGCCGCGTGGACGACGGCGTCCAGCCGTGACGTGTGCTCGGCGACGGCCGCGGCCACGTCGTGAACGGACATGGACGCGAGATCCGCCGGGACGAGGCCGATGCGGTCGGCCCACCCGTCCAGTTCCTCGGGCAGGCGCGGGTTTCCCGACAGCAACAGCACCTTGCCGCGGGTGTGTTCGAGCAGCCAGGCGGCGATGGCTCGGCCTATGCCGCCCGTGCCGCCGAGCACCAGGTGGACGGTGTCGGATGCGGACGATACGCGGGAGTGCACACCCTCCGGCGCCGGTACGGGCACGGTGCCGGGCCGCCACCAGTAGCCCTCCCGCAGGGCGAGTTGGCGGGGGAGGTCCGGTCCGTCCGGATGACCGGCCTCAGGTGTCTCGGCGACGATCGAGGCCACGTGTCCGGCCCAGCGGGTGAGGTCGCCGTCGGGGAGGTCGAGCCAGTGACCGTTGAGGGCCGACTCCTGATGGGAGACCTCGACCGGCCCGGCGAGGAGGGCCAGTTCGGGTCGGTCCACCGTTCCCGTCACGGGCCGGGCGCCGTACGACAGCCACCACACGCGTGGGGAGTCGCCGCGACCGGCCAGCGCCTGGGCCAGGGCCGCCGTACTGTCCAGGCAGGCGTGACGGGCGCGTTCCAAGGTGCCGGGACCGACCGGCCCTGTCACCTCCAGGGGCAGGGCGTGCACCCACTCCAGGTCGAGGGAGGGCGGGGCACCGTCCTCGGACAGCGCATCGAGCAGCCGGCGCACAGATGCCGGATCGGCCGGGTCCACGGTGTAGGAGTCCGGTCCTGTTCGGGTGAAGGTGTCGGCCGGGTGGACACGTATGACTCGTGGTGCCACCGCTTTGAAGGCCGCGAGTGCTGTCGGCGGAGTGTCCTGGGAGGTTGCGACGACCACGGCGGATGCTCGCCCGTTCGGCACGGTGGTGTCCGCGACGGCGGCACGGCGCAGGCGTACCCAGTGCGGCTGGTGCAGCCAGTTCTCCTGGGGCAGCCGCCGGGGTGTGGCGGCCGGGGCCTCGCGCGGATTCTGAGATCGCCGGTCGAAGTCGTAGGTCGCGAGGGAGAAGGACGGGGGAGGGAAGTCCCAGGGCGCCGGAGCGGAGCCCGCGGCCCCCCAGTCGACCGGGCGTCCGGCGGCCCAGTCGTCGGCGAGGTCGTGGGCCGTGCGACCGCAGGCGGAGACCGGCACGGCGTCCGGGTCCGCGGTACCGGGCGTCACCGCTCCCGCGGCCACCGTGCGCAGCCAGTGCTCGGCCGCGGCGGCGTCCGTCACCGGTGTCGCGGCCCGCAGTCGGTGAACGACCCGCCCGGCCTGAAGATGGCGCAGCACCGACTCGTGGCGCTCCGGGTGCAGGTGGAGGTAGTCGGCGATGCGCGCCGCGTCGGCGGCGAGGGCGTCCGGACTGGAGGCGGAGAGCACGAGGCAGGTGGGGACCTCGTGGGGTGCTGCCGGCTCGGGCGTGGTGGCCTGTTCGACGATGACGTGGGCGTTGGTGCCGCCGATGCCGAAGCTGCTGACAGCGGCCACCCGTTGACGTCCCCCGGGCCAGGGTGTGGCTTCGGTCGGGATGTGGAACGGAGTGGGATCGGGGCCGATCTCCGGATTGAAGGCACGGAAGTTGAGGTTGGGCGGGAGCGTGGCATGGTGCACGGCGAGGACCGCGCGGACGAGGCCCACCACTCCGGCGGCCGCGCCGAGGTGGCCGAGCTGGCTCTTGACGGAACTCAGAGCACAGCGACCGGACTCGGTGACGTCGAACGCCTGCCGTAGCGCACCCACTTCGATCGGGTCGCCGAGCCGGGTGCCGGTGCCGTGGGCCTCCACATAGCCGAGATCGGCGCCCGTGCGTCCGGCGCGGGACAGGGCGGTGCGGATCACCTCCCGCTGCCCTGCCAGGGACGGCGCGGTGTAACTCATCTTCTGCGCACCGTCGTTGTTGATCGCGGAGCCGGTGATGAGTGCGTAGACGGTGTCGCCGTCACGCCGTGCCTGCCGCAGCGTCTTGAGGACCACGACGCCGACGCCGCTCGCGCCGACCGTGCCCGTGGCGTCGTCGCTGAAGGGACGGCAGTCGCCGTCCGCGGAGAAGATGTGCTGCGGACGATAGCGGTAGCCGCCGGTCAGCCCCGGGTCGATGAGGACTCCTCCGGCCAGCATCACGTCGGCTTCGCCCTGCCGGAGCAGACCGGCGGCGAGGTGCACGGCGACGAGGGAGCTGGAGCAGGCCGTCTGAGCGCTGAAGGCGGGGCCGGTCAGCCCGAGGTGGTAGGCGACCTTGGTGGCCAGGAAGTCCTTGTCGTGGTGCAGGGCGAGTTGGAAGCCGTCGGGCAGCCGGTCGGGGTCCGCCTCGCGGAGCAGGGACTGGAAGTACGTGTTCTCACCCGCACCCGCCACCAGGCCCACCCGTGCGGCCGAGGTGTCCGCCACTCCGGCGTGCGCCAGGGCCTGCACGCCGGCCATCAGCAGGTGACGCTGCTGGGGGTCCATCAGCCGTGCCTCCTGAGGACTGATGCCGAAGTGGCCCGGGTCGAAGTCGAGCATGCCGTCGAGCGTGCTGTGCACGCCGACCATTCCTTCCGGCGCCTCGATGCGGCGGATTCCGGTGCCGCCGGAGACCACCAGCTCCCAGAAGGCGGCCAGGTCCGGGGCTCCGGGCACCCGCACCGCCATACCGACGACCGCGATGGGCTCGCCGGGTGCCCAGGGCCCCTCGTTCTGCACGGCCGGTGTGGTCCGGGGCCGCGGGGCGCTGAGGTGCCGGGCCAGGGAGCGGACGGTGACGTGTTCGAAGAGGTCCGCGACACTGAAGCGCAGACCGAGTGCCGTGGTGCAGCGCAGGTGGAAGCGCATCAGGGCGAGACTGGAGGCACCTGCCTCGAAGAAGGTCTGGTCCGGTGCGATCACCGATCCGGTGACCTCCTCGAAGGCAGCGGTGAGGCGCTCCTCCTCGGCCGACAGGCCCGTGCCGGCGGTCGCCGAACGACGTAACTCTCCCCCCGGAGCCCCGAGCACGGCTTGCCGGTCGAGCTTGCCGCTGGGTGTGCGGGGCAGTCTCTCCAGCCTGCGGAATCGCTCCACACGAACGTACGAGGGCAGCAGGGCGGACAGATGCGCGGTCAGCTCGTCCGCGGAAGGTGCTTCGCCACGGATCTCCAGACCGGCCGTCAGCCGGTCTCCGTCACGCGTGACGGCGGCGTTGACCACCGCCGGATGGCGCAGCAGGGCCGCCTCGACGGAACCGAGTTCGAGCCGGTGCCCGCTCAGTTTGATCTGCTGGTCGTCACGGCCCGCGTAGTGCAGCAGACCATCGCGGTCGAAGAACGCCCGGTCGCCGCTGCGGTAGAACAGGCCCGCGGCTCCGGGGAGTTCGACGAAGCGGGTGTCGTCGAGGTCCGGCTCGTCGAGGTAGCAGCGGGTGGTCATGGTGCCGCCGATCAGCAGCTCGCCGGTGCACCCGGCCGGGACCGGGTCGCCCTGGGCGTCCACCACCCGCAGGTCGGCCCCGGCCACCGGACGTCCGATGGCGGGCCGCTCCGGCCAGTGCCCGGGATCTCCCTCCAGGCACAGGGCGCTGACCACATGGGTCTCGGTCGGCCCGTAGTGGTTGAACAGCCGCGCGCCGGGGAGCCCGGCGAACCAGCGCCGGATGCTGTCGGTGCACACCAACTGCTCGCCCGCGGTGACCACTTCACGCAGCCGGGACGGATACCTGTTCAGGCGGACGGCGTACTCGGCGAGGAGGTGCAGGGCCACGTAGGGCATGAAGATCCGCTCGGCGCCCGCGGAGTCCAGCCGCTCCAGGAGCGCGGGCACGTCCTGACGCCACTCGGGACGGATGAGCTGGAGGCTGCCGCCCGTGCACAGGGTCCCGAAGATCTCCTGGAAGGACACGTCGAACGACAGCATCGAGAACTGCTGGGTGGCGGCCGGGGCGGTCAGGCCGCCGGGACCGGACTGCCACCTGATCAGGTCGCACAGGGTGCGGTCCTGGATCTGCACGGCCTTGGGGACGCCGGTGGAGCCGGAGGTGAACAGCGTGTACAGGGGGCGAGCGCCGCGGTGGGCCGGCGCGTCGACCGTGCCGCGGGTGTCCCCGCCGTACGACGTCCCCGTGCCGTCGCCCGTTCGCGGCTGCGAGCCCGCCCCCGGTACGACGAGGTGGCGGGCCACGCCGTCCGGGAGCAGCGTGTCCAGCGGCGGCGAGCTGTCCCGTGTGGTCAGGACGCACAGGGGGTCGATCCGTTCCAGGACGCGGCGCAGCACGTCGGCCGGGTAGGAGGGGTCGAGGGGGACGGCGGTGACGTTCAGCCTGGCCAGCGCCAGCAGCGAGACCACGTGTTCGACGGACGGCTCCAGATACAGGGCCGCCCGGCACAGGCTGTCGTCGGCCGGGATCGGGTAGCGGTCGGCCAGCTCCGCGGCGAGCGCCGCCGCACGGGCGTCGAGGGCCGCATAGCTGAGGGTCTCGCCGTCGGCCGTGACGACGGCGGGGGCGTGCGGAGTGCGGGCGACCTGACGGCTGAAGCCTTCGGCGATCGTGGTGAAGCCGGGTTCGGGGGCGGGCCCGCGCCCGTGCCGGGGAAGGGACTCCCGGTAGGGGAGGACGAGTTCACGGGCGGTACGGCGGCCACCGGACGCGAGCGCGTCGACGCCCCGCCGCAACAGCTCCGCCATCGCCTCGACGTCCTCGTCGGTGAACCGGTCCTCGGCGTACTCCCACAGCACGTCGAGCGCGTCCGCATGCTCGACAACGGACACCGTCAGCGGGCACTTGGCCTCCGGTGCCGCCCACCACAGGGGGCGCTGGGCGCAGCCGGGCAGCCGCAACGCCCCGAAGTCGGTGTTCTCCAGGACGAACAGGAAGTCGAACGGTGTGGTGTCGCCGACGCCCTCCCAGCCGGTCAGCACGTCGGTGAACGCCACGTCCTGGCGGCCCAACACCTGCCCGGTGTCGTTCCCGGAGCGGGCGAGATGTGAGCGCAGATCCTCCCCGGGTGCGACGGTCAGGGGCAGCAGCACGGTGTTCGCCATCATGCCCGCGCTGTTCTCGAACTCGCGCACCGGGCGGCCCGCGACCGGGGCGGCGATGCGCGGGCGGACCAGGCCGGTCACGCCGTACAGGCACCAGGAGAACACGCTCAGCAGAACCTGGAACCGGGTCAGCCCGAACTCGGCGCACAGCTGGTCGACGTGGGCCCGCCGAACGACGTCGAGGGACGTGTGCAGCAGGCGTGCCCGCGGTGCCGTACTCGCGTTCTGCAGGGGCAGCGCCTCCAGCGGCTCCTTCAAACCCCGGTAGAACGCGAGGAGTTCATCGCGCTGGGCCCGATAGGCCGCGCTCGCGAAGCGGTCGCGCTGCCAGACGGCGAAGTCCAGCGGGGTCGGGGAGGGTGCCTCGGGCCGGTCGCTTCCGGCGTAGTCGGCCGACAGGTCGTGCAGCAGGACGCTCAACGACCAGCCGTCCACGGCGATGTGGTGCAGGTGGAGCAGGAGCGTGCCGCCGCCGTCACGCGGCAGCCAGCAGGCTCGGAGCATGCGGGGGACCGCGAGGTCGAAGGGTTCGGCGAAGAAGGTGTCGGCGAAGGCGTGCGCTTCTTCCTCCGTCCAGAGCCGGCGGGGACCTGGCTCGTGCCAGGGGTCGTACGGTTCGCCCACGGTCTGCTCCAGGCCCTCAGGGCCGAGGTGGAAGCCCGTCCGCAGCGCCGGGTGTCGTGCCACGAGGCTGCGCAGCGCCCGCCGGAGTGCGGCGGTGTCGACGGGTCCGTCCACGCGGAAGGCCTGGTTGACGGAGTAGGCCCGGGAGTCGGGTGTGCGGCGCTGTATCAGCCACAGGCGCTGCTGTTCGCTGGTGGCGGGCGCCGAGCGGGCACCGGAGACCACCGGTGTCGGCAAGGCGCTCTCCTCGCCGGGACCGGCCGTGGCGAGCGACCGGGCGACGGCGGCCAGGTCGCCGTGCAGGACGGCCGACTGGGTCAGCTCGCGGCCCCAGCGCTGACGTACGGCGAAACAGAACCGCAGCGCCTTCAGCGAGTCACCGCCGACGGCGATCCACCGGTCGCCGAGGCGGAGGCCGGTGGTGCCGAGTATCTCCTCGGCCAGTTCGATGACTTGGCGCTCCGTCTCCGTGGTGGCCGGCGTGTCGGAGTCGGCGGCGGTGGACCGCCAGGGCTGGGCGGCCTGCTCGAGCAGGGCCCTTTGGTCGACCTTGCCGTTGGCGTTGAGCGGGAGGTCGGCCACGAGATGGATCCGGTGGGGGCGCATGTAGGCCGGCAGCTGTGCCGCCAGGTGGCCGTCGAACTCCTCGTAGGACAGTTCCTGGCCGAGGACGAGGAACGCCAGGAGTTCATTGGGCCCCTCCCGGCCGGCGGGGCGCGTGCACACATGGGCCTGCTGGACCGCCGGGTGGGTCAGGACGCGCCGTTCGACCTCGCCGGGCTCGATCCTGAAGCCACGGACCTTGACCTGGCGGTCGGTTCGGCCCACGTATGCCACCAGGCCCTCGCCGTCGGCACGAACGAGGTCACCGGTGCGGTAGTACGTCTCCTCGCCGCCGTCGAGCCACGGCAGGCGCACGAAGCGCCGCTCGGTCTCGTCGGGAAGGTTGCGGTATCCGACGGCGAGTCCGGCTCCGCTCAACAGGAGTTCGCCCACCTCACCCGGCGCGGCCACCCGCTCCTGGCCCGGTACGACCGTGACCGCACCGGTCTGCGGCAGGGGCCGGCCGATCGGCACCACGTCCCCGTCGAAGTCGCGCGGGATGGGATGGCACAGGGCGAAGGTGGTGGACTCCGTGGGTCCGTAGACGTTGAACAGGCGGGTGCCGCTGTCGGCGTTGTGCCGGTACCAGCGGCGCATCACCTGTGCGTTGAGCTGCTCACCGCCGACCAGGACCTGTCCGGCCGCGGCGAAGCAGTCCGGCACAGCCGTGACCATCGCGTTGAACAGGGCCGTGGTGACGAAGACGGTGTCGACGCGTCCGTGCCGCAGTGCCGCGGCGAGCCGCTCGGGCGTCTGTACGTCCGTGTCGCTCAGAATCACGCAGCAGCCGCCGGTCAGCAGGGGCACCCAGACTTCGAAACTCAGCGCGTCGAACGCCGGATTGGCCAGACAGGCATAGCGCAGGTCGGGCGCGATACGGATGTAACCGGGTTGGGCCAGGCGCCGGATACCGGCGTCGTGGACCTCGACGCCCTTCGGGCGTCCGGTCGTTCCGGAGGTGTAGAACAGGAAGGACACCTCGCCGGGGGCGGCCGGCGCCTCCAAGGGGGCGGCAGAGCCCGGCGGTTCGGGCAGGAGCGTGTCCGCGCCGAGCGCTTTGATCTCCGTGGGGAGCTCGGTGAAGCCCTCGGCGGTTTCATGCACCAGGGCGACCGCGGCGGAGTCCTGGAGAATGAAGTGACGGCGCTCGGCGGGGCTCTGCGTGTCGAGGGGCACGACCTGCGCCCCCAGCCGCAGAATGCCCAGCATCACGCAGACCAGCCGCCACGACCGCGGCAGCGCCACCGCCACGGCCTGCCCCGCGGTGACGCCCAGACGCCCCAGCTCCCGGGCGACGGTGGCGGCTCCCCGGTTCAACGCCCCGTAGTCGAGGTGGACTTCGCCGTCGACGACGGCCTCCGCGTGTGGAGTGCGCAGGGCCCGGCGGTGAATCTCGAGCGCCAACCCGGCCGGATCGCTCAGGTCCTCGGACACGTCAGTGGGAGACATTCCGACGCGCGGTTTCATCGTGCATCCTCCGACGTACCTGAAGGGGCGCCCGGGCCGGGGACGGCGGCCAGCTTGTGCAGTTCGGCGGTGAGAACGGCTGCGACGCGGGGCAGTTCGTCGCTCTCCAACATGTCCCAGTGACCGCAGGCGACCGGCTCGACCACGAACTCACCGTTGACGCGCTGCCGCCAGAACGCGCGTAGACGAGCGGCGGCATGCTCGACGTCCGCCTCTTCGTCCTCCACGGCCGTCGCCTGCAACAGCACGACCCGGGCGGGCGACGCGGGTACGACGTAGTCGCGCCCCGTCTCACGATGGTGGTTGTAGACGTTCAGGTACCGGGCCACCTGCTCGTCGTCGATGCCCGGGTACATGCCGTTGAAGCGCACCAGCTTCTCCCGGAACTCCGCCATGCCCACCGGCGCGATCGCGGCGCGCTGTTCGTCGTCCTGGGCGCCGTGGGTGTCGAGGAGGACCACGCTCACCTTCTCGTGTCCGGCCGTCACCAGGCGGCGGCCCATCTCGTACGCGATCAGACCTCCGTAGGACAGCCCGCACAGCACCAGTGCCTCGTCGGTGCGGGGTGCGACCAGCCGCAGATACTCCTCGGCCATGGCCTCGACGCCGGGCAGGGTGGACTCGCCGGGGTTGATGCCGGGCGCCTGGAGCCCCACGACGCCTGTGTCGTCGGCCAGTTCGGCGGACAGGGGCAGGTAGCAGAAGGCGGTGCCGCCGGCGGGGTGTACGCACACCACGCGCCGTCGGCCGCCGCCCGCGCGGAATTCGACCAGGCTGCTGAGCTCGGCGGACTGCGCGGCATCGCCGCCGGCGGCGCGCACGCGTTCGGCGAGCGCCTCGATGGTCGGGTGCAGCATGACGTCCCGGACGGGCAGGGCGACGCCGAGCTCCTCCTGGACGGCGGAGGCCATCTTGATCGCCGATATCGAAGTGCCGCCCAGTTCGAAGAAGTTGTCACCGATACCGATGTCAGGATGCAGCAGGATCCGCCGCCACACCCGGTACAGGGCCATTTCGACATGGTCGCGGGGCGCGGCCGTGTTGACCCGGCCCGCGTGCGATGCCGCAGCGGCGCGCAGCACCGCCGTCCGGTCCACCTTGCCGCTGTTGTTCAACGGCAGTCGCGGGAACTCGGCGACGGCGGCGGGGATCATGTAGTCCGGCAGGCGGTCCTTCAGGGCCGCACGCCACTCGTACGGCATCCGCGTGCGCTCGGCGTCACATCCCACGCCGGCGACCAGGCGAGGACCACCCGGCGTGTCACGATCGGCCAGAACGACGGCCTCCCGCACCCCGGGGACCGCCAGCAGTGCCGCTTCGACCTCTCCCGGTTCGATACGGAATCCGCGCAGCTTGAGCTGGTCGTCCCGGCGGCCGACGTATTCGGCGTTGCCGTCCGGCAGCCAGCGTGCCAAGTCGCCGGTGCGGTAGAGGCGTTCACCGGGGACGAAGGGGTCGGGCACGAAGAGTTCGTCGGTGAGGTCGGGGCGGTTGAGATAGCCGCGGGCCAGACTCGCTCCACCGAGGTAGACCTCTCCGGTGACTCCCACGGGTACCGGACGCATCCGGTCGTCGAGCAGGTACAGACGGGTGCCGCGCAGCGGCCGCCCGATGGGACACGACCGCTCGTACGGCTGGGGGTCGGTGTAGGCGGTGGAGTAGAGGGTGGCCTCGGTCGGGCCGTAGCCGAAGCAGATCCGCAGGCCGGGCAGCAGCTCACACATGCGGTGCAGGGTGCTCTCCGGCAGGGACTCCACACCGGTGAGGAGCTGACGCAGGCTCGATCCGGCGAGGCGCGCGGCCGGGTCCTCGCCGATCCACTGGACGTAGGAGGGGGGCAGGAACGCCTGGGTGACCTTGCGGTCGCGCATCCACGCCAGCAACGCCCCGGGGTCTCCGCGGAGTTCGTCGGGGACCAGGTGGAGGACGGCGCCGGTGGTCAGCGGGACGAGGAGTTCGTGCACCGACGCGTCGAAGCCGATGCTGGACCAGGCCGACGAGGCCTCGCCGGGGGCGTCCCCCATGAGGTCGCGCCAGTGGTCGAAGAGATTGACGACGCTTCCGTGGGTCACCGCCACACCCTTGGGCCGGCCGGTCGATCCCGAGGTGTAGATGACGTAGGCGAGCCGCGCCGTGTCCGTGCCGATGGCCGGCGTGTCGTCGTGGGGCCCCTCGGCTTCCACGGTCGCCAGGCGCTCCCACAGCTGTCCGTCGTCCGCGGCGCTCCTCTGGTCGGTCAGCACGAGGACCGGTGCCGCGTCACTGACCATGGCCGCGAGCCGCTCCGGGGGCTGGCCGGGGTCGAGGGGCAGGTACGCGGCTCCGGACTTGAGGATCCCGAGCACACCGACGACGAGGTCGGTGGTGCGTCCGGCGTGCAGGCCCACCACCCGGTCAGGACCGGCACCGCGGGCGATCAGGGCGTGGGCGAGACGGTTGGCCCGGCGGTCGAGTGTCGCGTAGTCCAGCTCGACGTCACCGGCCACCACCGCACACTGGCCCGGTCGTTCACGGACCTGCGCGGCGAAGCGCTCCAGCACGCCCGCCGATGCCGGGCCGGTCACGGCGGGCCCGGTGCTGAAGGCGGCGAGCAGTGCCCGCTGCTCGTCCTCGTCGAGCAGTGTCAGGTCGGCGATCTCTGCATCGGGCCGCTCGGTCATCAGCCGCAGCACGCGCAGGAATTGACGTACATACCGTTCGATCGTCGCCCGGTCGAAGAGCGCCACCGCGTAGTCGATCTCTCCGGTGAGCCGCCGGCCCTCGTCGGCCAGGGCCAGGACCATGTCGAACTTCGCCGGTACGTGGGCGGCGTCTTCCCGTAACTCGACCTCCAGACCCGGGAGTTCGAGTTCCTTCCGCATGGAGGGGACCCAGGCGAACATCGTCTGGAACAGGGCCGTGCAGGCGGGGCTCCGCGGTGGGTTGACCAGTTCGACGACTCGCTCGAAGGGGAGGTCGACGTGCTTGAGGGCGTCGCGGATCCGTTCGTTCACCCGCTGCAGGGCGTCCTTGACGGTGGGGGAGCCGGAGAGGTCCGCGCGCAGGGCGAGGGTGTTGACGAAGAAGCCGACCAGACCCTCGACGTCCCCGCGTCGCCGGTTCGACGTGGGAGCGCCGACCACGATGTCGTCCTGCCCGGAGAGCAGGGACAGCAGCACGGACCAGCCGGTCAGGACGGTCGCGTAGAGGGAGACATCGTTGTCGGACGACAGCGCGCGCAGGGCCCGCGTCAGGTCCTCGTCGACCGTCACGGCCAACCGGGCGCCGTGGAAGTCCTGTTCGGGCGGGCGGGGTCGATCGGTGGGAAGGGCGATCACGGCCGGGCAGTCAGCCAGCGCGGCAATCCAGTAGTCGGCCTGCGAGGCGGGCTCGTCTCCCGACATCCACTCCCACTGCCACCGCGTGTAATCGCTGTACTGCCAGGTCAGTTCGGGCAGCGAGACGACCTGCCCCCGCTGAAGCGCGTCGTACACCAGGCCCAGCTCCTTCAGCAGCAGGGAACGGGACCAGCCGTCGAAGATGATGTGATGTGCCGTCAGGATCAGTACGTGATGGTTCGGTTGGAGTGCGATCAGGCAGCCGCGCACCATGGGTTCCTCGCCCAGGCGGAACGGGGTGCCCTCCACCTCCAGCCGTATACGTGTCAACCGTGCAGCCGCGTCGGGCAGTTCGGTCAGGTCCTCGAAGGTCACCGGGAACCCCGTGTCCGGCGGATCGACCACCTGGAGAGCCGAACCATCGAAGGGGACCAGCCGGGTGCGCAGGGCCTCGTGCCGGGCCGCGAGCAGATGAAGCGCCTTGATGAGCAGGTCCCGGTCCAGCGGTCCCCGGATGTCGAACGGCATCGGCTCGTTGTAGGCGGCGCTGGCGTCTCCGTCCATGCGCGCCATGACCCACAGACGCTCCTGCGCCAGCGACAATGGCGCGGATTCTGTCTCTTCGCCGGAATGATTACTGACTGCGATTCGGGGTAAATTCACGGATTACCCTTCACGAGAAGAGAACGCGACGGACGTCGGTCGCGGTGTTACCGGAGTATCAGGCTGACGTCCGGAATGCAGGCGTTGCAGCCCCAGAAGACGGGATCATTTTCCGTGATGCTAAATGTGCTCCGATTAAGCGGTCAACGGTGACCAACGCCACAACCAATAACCTAGCAAACCTGTTTGCGCTCGGCATGCGACATTAAGGGGTTTGCATGGGATAGTGGACCACACGCGGCCAATGGTTCACTTCGGTCGTTCCTCGCTCTTTCCCTCGGGGACGGCGTATCCGGCCACGGAAGGCCACCGCACGGTGATCACCACGGAGTCCTCCTCGGCGAACCAGGAGTGGTCCACCCCCTGGCCCCAGACGACGTAATCGCCCTGCCGCTCCAGCACCACGCTGCGTCCGGGGAACTCCAGCCGAAAGCGTCCGGTGATGAGGACCAGCAGAGCTGTCCGCATCTCGCCCTTCACCCACTGCGCGCGTTGCTCACCGCGTGAATGGACGCCCCATTTCACCTCGACCGCGTCACTGTGCCGGGGATCGCCCTGCTCCTTGAAGTGCCCGAGCAGCCACCCCCGGTCCATCGCCGCGTCCTTGCCCGCACTGCCTACATACACACCGTCGTCCATGAACGCGAACGCTAGCAATCGACGGCGCGGTATCGGCGCTCAGAGTGATCAACCGCGCACCGCCGACCGGTGCCGGTCACCGCGACCGGTCGACCAACCGATGCGCGGCCACCTCCGCTCCGTCAGTGCGGACACGGCTCCCCAGGGACTTCGCGCGCGCCCGGGTCTCCGGCGACAGAGCGCTCTTGAGCGCGATGCCCAGCGATTCGACGGTCGTGGCCGGAGCGTCGAGGGCCGCACCGAGCTCCAGTGCCGCCACCCGGCCGGCCCAGTACGGGTTGTCCGACAGCTGGAGCGGTATCACCACTTGCGGCGCGCCCGCCCGCGCCGCCGTCAGCGTGGTACCCGCGCCCCCGTGGTGGACCACGGCCGCCACCCTGCCGAACAGACTCTGATGGCTGACCTCGCCGATGGTGAAGCAGTCGTCCCCGTCGTCGACGAGATCCAGTCCCGCCCAGCCCCGGGACACGAGCACGCGGTACCCCAGAGCGCGGATCGCCTCGACGGCCATGCCGCCGATGCCCTCGGCCGGGGACAAGCTGCCGAAGCCGACATAGACCGGCGCACTGCCCGCGTCCAGGAACCGCACCAGGTCCGCCGGGAGAGGGCGCTCGTCAGGGAGCGTCCATGCGCCCGTCTGTACGACGTCGAGACCGGGGGTCTGCGGCCACGACCCCAGTACGGGATCGGCCGCGAGCCACGGACGGTCGGTGAGGATGTGATCGCGCACGTTGTCCACCGGCGGCAGACCGAGCGCCGCCCGGTGGCGGTTGAGCGCCTCGCCGAACTGCGCGGTGACGTTCTGGGCGTCCACCTCCCACAGGGTCCGGTTGTCGGCGACCTCGGGCTCCGGCCAGCCCGGCCGCGGAGGCGGCGCATGGTGCGGCGACGGCAGGTGAACCGCCGCGTAGCTGACGTACACGTAGGAGATCCCCGCGGCCTCGGCCACGGATCGCGCGCCGACCTGCCCCAGGCCTGCCGCCACCACCACGTCACATCCGTCGAAGGCCGCGGGGAAGGCGGCGAACTGGGTCTCGACCAACTCGTTCCGGTAGCGGGCCAGATCCGTCGCCGAGGGCAGGGCCTTGCCGCGCATCAACTCCCGCACAGGTGGCCCGACCGGCACGGACTCCACCCCGATACCCGCCAGCCGCTGGGCGAACTCCTCGTCCGGCGGGGCGCACATCCGCACCGCCACGCCCAGCGCCCGCAACCGCACCGCGAGGGCCAGCAGCGGTTCGACATCGCCCCGTGTCCCGTAGGTGGACAACAGCACCCGCATGGAGAGTCCTCTTTCGTCCGGTCTACCGCGATGGTCATCTCACCTCATCGCGCTTGATCGCTCCGGTCAACTCGACGATTCCGCCGCACAGTTGGACCTTCGGGAGTTACCGGGAGTGCATGTGGCGCCGGAGGTTCGGCGTCGGTCGGCCCTGGGCAGTCTGTGCTCGGCGGGTTGTGCAAGGTCACCCATCGTCCACACGACCGGAGTGCTACGCGATGCAGAGTTCGTCCCCATCCGGACCCGATGTTTCGGTCATCCTGCCCTGTGCCGGATACGGAACGCGTTTCGGGGCTCCCTATCCGAAGGAACTGCACTGTCTGGCTCCCGGCGTCACCGTGCTGGACCGCAGCCTGGAAGCCGTGGTGGAACTCGCCAAGAGCGGACTCAACGTACGCCTGGTCGTCGTGTTCGCAACGCACAAGCTGGAGACGGTGAGTTATCTCGCCCGCTATGCCGACACCTTCCAGATGGTCTTCGTCTACCAGGACGAGTCGTTCGGGCCCGGTCTCGACGGGGCGATCCGCTCCGCCCTGCCGATGACCCAGGGGCCGGTGGCCCTCGTCCTGCCCGACATCGTTGTCGCCGGGTCGGACACACCGGGCAAACTCCTCGACGCCTTACGGCAGGTGGAGGTGGCGGGCTGGAGCGTGGTGGCCGCCGAGGAACGGGACCACGACACGCTGCGGCAGATGGGCGCGTTGGCCGTCGCCGAGGCGGGCGGGGTACTGACCGTGGGGGCGGCCACCGACAAGCCGGCCGATCCCTCGGGCTTCAACGCGTTCTGGGGCATGGTGGCCGTCACCGAGAGCGAGGCGCACAAGCTGCCCGACGTCGTGGGCACAGGAACGAACCCGTTGGCCGGTGCGGTCGCTCTCATGGTCGAGGGAATCGTCAACTACAACACCCCCACGGGCTGACTTGGGCGTCGCGTAGCGAGGGCTTGATTCCGTGACGGCGCGTTTTCGAAGGACACCGCCGCCGAAGCCACTGCGTCAACCTTCCGCGGTACCGCAAAGGTTGCAGGAACCGTCGGCGTACCGCCATGGACGGGGCCGGGGTTCAACCCGGTGTGTGACGACTGGGCGCGGGCCCGTGCGTAACTTCTTGCTCCGGCACCACATGACGGCGGGTGACCCGGCCTGGGTACGGCCCGAACAGGGCGCGAATCCCCCGCCACGGAAGTGTCAGCACGCCCGGCTCGCCGACCACGGGCCGGAGCAACCACCGAAGGGGGAAACATGAGGACAGGGAATCGGCTCGGGGAACGGTCGTGGCTGCGCGGTCCGGCCGTGGGTGGCGGCCTGGCGGGCCCGGGGGCTTGTCGCCGCGCTGCTGGCCTCGGCACCAGGCGCGTCCGCCGAGCCGGCCGCGCACGTCACGGGCTCTGTGCGCGCGCAGCACGCCTGGTACGCGGTGCCGCGGACCGGCGGAGGCAACCCGGGCAGGGTCACGCTGCGGGCCGGCGCCTCCACCCGCAGCGCGGCCGTGGGGTCGGTCAGGGCACCGAACGGCGCCTGGTGCTGGCACCAGGAGACGAACTGCGGTGACTACGTCAGCGGGGGCAGCTACCGCTGCTACTCCGGGGCACCGCAGTACAGCGACTGGCTGCCGGTGGCCGCCTCCAACGGCACGCGGGTCTACGTGGCACGGCACTGTGTGATCGCCACGGACAGGTAGCCGCGAGGGGCCCGGCGGCCCAAGGACGCCGGGCCCTTTCCCCGCGGCCGTGCGGCAACGGTCAGGGCGCGGCGGTGTCACAGGGCGCTCGTCCCCACTACGGGGCGGGCGCCTTGCCGTTCGTCCTTCGCCAGGCGGCGAGGCGTCCGAGAACCTGAAGGGAAGATCGTTTCGTCTCTCTGATCGTGAAAGGCATGACAGGCCTCGAAGAGGCGGAACTCGTGCGTCGCGTCGCCGACGGTGACCGGGCGGCGTTCGACGAGTTGTATCGGCGTACTTCACCCTGGCTGGCGGTGCGGCTGCGCCGTCGCTGCGCGGACGAGGACGTCGTCGCCGACGTGCTCCAGGAGACCTATCTGGCGGTGTGGCGCGCGGCCGGCAGCTATGCGGGCGCCGTGACCGAGGGCAGTGCCGTCGGCTGGCTCTGGACGATCGCCGCGAACCGACTCGTCGACGCCTTCCGTCGACGCGCCCGCCAGGAGCGGGTGCCGGTCGTCGCCCTGTTCGAGACGACCGCTCCGGCCGCCGAGGACGAGGTGATGGCGACCCGCGTCGACCAGAACTTCGAACAGGCACTGCTGCGGCTGCCGCCGGAACTGCGGCAGGTACTGCAGGCCATGGTGCTGGACGACCTGTCGGTGCGACAGACGGCGGTGCTGCTCAGCGTGCCGGAGGGCACGGTCAAGACCCGCGCACGTCGGGCCCGGATCGCACTGCGGGAGGCGCTGTCATGACTCATCCCACCACCATGCTGCTGGCCCGCTACGCGGACGGCGGCCCGGGGCTCGACGACGCCGCGCTCTGGTCGATCGAGGTCCATCTCGACGGGTGCGCCGACTGCCGTGCGCAACTGGCCGCCCACGCCACCCCGGCCACGAGGGATCTGCTCGATCGTGTCGCCGTCTCGCTCGACAGGGCGCTCGAAACGAGCCCGTCACCGGCCCGCCGGCGTACCCGCGCAGGGGTCGTCCACCGACGGTGGCTCGCCTGGACGCTGCTGCCTTGGCTCGCGGTGACCGCCGCGGTGCTGGGCTGCGGTGTGCTCCTCGACGCAGCCGAACCGAGCCTGCCGTCGCTGGTGCTGCTGCTGGCTCCGGTGGCCCCGCTGCCCGGCGTCGCGGTGGCCTGGAGCCGCCGGACCGATCCGGCCTGGGAACTGATCGCGGCCACACCCGCGGCCGGCCTGGCCATGGTTCTACGGCGGACACTCGCGGTGCTCCTCGTCGTGCTTCCGGCGTTGCTGGTGGCGGGGGCGAGTACCGGAACCTCGCTGGCCCTCACCCTCCTGCCGTGCCTGGCGTTCACGGCGGCCACCCTCGTGCTCGGCGCCCTCATCGGCGTACAACGCGCGGCGATCGCCCTCGCGTTGACCTGGTGCGCGGCAGTCCTGCTGCCGAGCGTGGCGGCGCGGTCCCTGTCACCGGTGCTGCAGCCGGGCAGCACCGCTGTCTGGGCGGTGACCACCGTGGCTCTTGCCGCGTTCACCCCATTCGCTGCCTCCCCCTTCCGCCGCCTGCGCAGCGGCAACTGACCCTCCGTCAACAAGATCACAGGACCTACAGGAGAGACCCCATGCGGGCGATGAGTGCTGCCGAAACGGCCCCCACCCTTCATCCTTGGCCAGTCCACGCGAAAGGCCTGCGGGTCCGGGCCGGCCGCCATCTGGCCGTCGACGGACTCGACTTGGCGCTGAGCGCCGGAGTGCATGGTGTGCTCGGCCCGAACGGCGCCGGCAAGACCACACTGATGCGCGCGTTGTCCACCGTTGTCAAGCCCGCCGCCGGCTCGTTGACGCTGCTCGGCGCGCAGGCCGACGGCCGTGCCGACCTGCGCGGGATACGCCGCAGACTGGGTTACCTGCCGCAGCAGTTCGGCTTCTACCCGCGGTTCACCGTCCGCGAGTTCGTTGCGTACATGGCCTGGCTCAAGGAAATGCCGAAGACCGCGATCCCCGACGCCGTGCAACGCGCGATCGACCGAGTGGGTTTGACGGCCAAGGCCGACAAGAAGATGAAGACACTGTCCGGCGGCATGGTGCGCCGGGCCGGCATCGCCCAGGCCATCGTGAACGACCCCGAACTGCTGCTGCTCGACGAGCCGACCGTCGGACTCGACCCCGAACAGCGTCTCGACTTCCGCGACCTGCTGCGTGACCTGGGCGCCGACAGCTGTGTGCTGGTCTCCACCCACCTTGTCGAGGATGTCGTCGCCGCCTGCACCGACGTCATCCTCATGAACGAAGGCCGACTTCTCTTCCAGGGCACCCCCGACGACCTGATCGCCCGAGGTGGAGAGAGCGACGCCGGCGACAGCCCGGCGGAACGCGGCTACTCCGCCCTCCTGCGCCGGCACCGGAGCAACGCGTGAACCGTATCCTCGCCATCGAGTTCCGGCGGTCGGCCGCTCTCGGCGCAGCGTTCCTGATCACCGTCGCCGGTACGATCCTCCTGCAGGCGACCGCATCACGATGGTCCACCGGGTGGATGGCCCTCGCCATGACGCAGCGCGAGTACCTCGCGCTGCTCTCGCCCCTCGCGATGGCCGCCGGTGCCTGGCAGTCCTATCGCGTGCATCGGGCCAACGTCGACGAACTGTTCGCCAGCGCGTCCCGCCCGCGACCGCAGCGCATGGTGCCGATCCTGGTCACGACGGGCCTGGCGGTGCTCGTCGCGTACCTAGTCACGCTCCTCACGGCGGCACCACGGATCGCCGACACGGCACGGTACCTGCCGCCGGCCGCGTATGTCGTCGTAGCCGTCGGACTGGTCGCGATGATCGCCTCCGTCTGGCTCGGGCTGGCCGTCGGACGGCAGGTGCCGGCGCTCGCCACGGCGCCCGCGCTGGCCGTGATCGGCTTCGCGCTGCTCATCCTCGCCCCTCATGCGCTTCCGGACGGCGGGATGACGGCGGCGTTCTCCCCGAGCATGGGAATGAGCGTCTTCAGCGACTACGACACTGTCGACGGCCAAGTCAGCGCTGCCCAGGGGCTGTGGATGGCCGCGATCGCCGGGGGCGCCGTCGTGCTCTTCGCCGTCCAGAACCGTGCGTTCGCGGTCGCCGCGCTGGTGCCGCTGGCCGTCGGGGCGACCGCCACGGCCCTGGTCGTGCCGACCGGCGACGCCTACGAGCGCGGGAGGCTCGACCCCGTCGCCCAGGAACTGGTGTGCACCGCCGTCGCCCCACGGGTCTGCCTCAGCAGGGCCCATGAAGCGTTGCTGCCCGAGGTCGCCCCCAGGGCACGGCGCGCCTTGGCCCTCCTTTCGAGGACATCGGCCGTCGAGGCACACGAGGACACCAGCACACTCTTCCCGCCCACCTCACCGAAGCCGCGGGCCGACACCGTGCTGATGAGGATCACGGTGGACCACCATGGTCGCCTCGCCCACCCGGGCCGGCTCGTACCGGCGATGCTCACAGGAGCGTTCACCGGCCCGGGCAGCTGCGGTGACAGGTCTAACGTCACGGTCGCCACCGCTGCGGCCTTCTGGCTGCTCGACCGGAAGCCGACCGCCGGTCCCGACGGCCTCGAATACGTCGACCCGGACGCCGTCAAGCTCTGGACGGCACTGCGGACCCTGCCGCGGGCCGAGGCCGGAGCCCGGGTCACCGCCGTCTATCAGGCTGCCCAGAAATGCCAGGTCACGACCGGTCTTCTGACGCGAGGTGCCCGATGAGAGGGCTGACGCTCTACGTCCGCTCACGCCAGGTGCCGGCGGCGCTGGGCGCGGCGACCGCGGGCACCGTCGCCGCATGGCTGCTGGCAACCGTCTTCGGCGGCCGGGGCGAGGTCGGGCGGACCGTACTCGTCCTGACGGTCCTGCTCCTGGTCTCCGTCGTCACCACCACCCTCGGCGGCCCCGACGACACCCTCGACCGGACGGCGGCGAGGCCATGGGCAAGTCTGCGGATGTCCCACCTGGCAGCGGCCCTGACATGCGTACTCATGCTCCTGCTGGTCACGCTGTTGACCGGCACGCGGTTCGGTCCCGTTGGATGTGTGTTGCGTGACGCGGCCGGCCTGCTGGGACTGACCGCCCTGGGGGCGGCCGCGGTCGGAACCGCCCGGTCATGGTTCCTGCCCCTCGGGTGGACACTCGGCGCGGTGGTCTTCCCGGGCATGGGCATGGTGGGGGAGACGCTGACCTGGCAGACGCAGGCCTCCGACAGCCGACCGGCGGCCATGGTCGCGGCCCTTCTCGCCGCCGCCGGAACCGCCGCCTACGTCACCCGAGGCCCACGCCACCGAACATCGCCGGAACCCGTCTGAGCAGGGCCCGTTCAAGGCGCTCGAAACACCGAGCCGCCAGAACTGCCTCGGGACTGGGGGTGGTTGTCCCGCCGGGGTGGGCAGGAGCGGACTGGGACCCCACCCTGCTGCGCGCCACCGCCACCGGCGTGACCATGGCTGCCGAAGGCTGCAGGTCCCGGGCAGAACCCCGTGTCAACGGCGGAGCCCCCGCCGCTCGCCGACGCCCTCCCGACCGAGCCGACCGCTTCGGCCGCTTGACTCGTCGGCCTGCTCGCAACGATCGGGGGCAGTCGTCGACGTGGCCCTGGACGCTGTCGCCACCATGACGACATCACCCGGGCCGCGTCGGAAGCCCGCGATCACCGCGGCACCGTACCCGCCATGAGGAGGACCTCCGATGGTCATGCGCCGCCCGCCCTTCGACCGCGAACTCGCCCCTGAGCTCGAGGCGATCCGTGCCTGGCTGCCACCCACGGTGACGCCAGACATGATCGAGGCCGGACGGCGCACGGACGGGCCGTTCCCGCCGCCGACCAACGAGGAGCTGGCCTGCGGCGGGCGCTTCGAGGTCGAGGAGCGGACGGTCCCCGGTCCGCCGGGCGCGCCGGAGGTGCCACTGCTGATCTGCCGGCCCACCACCGCGACCGAACCACGCCCGATCGTCTACAACATCCATGGCGGCGGGATGGTGGCGGGCTCCCACCGGCTGGGCATACCGCTCGACTGGGCGGAGGAACTCGACCTGGTCGTGGTGTCCGTGGAGTACCGGCTCGCCCCCGAACACCCGCACCCGGCCCCGGTGGAGGACTGCTATGCGGGGTTGCTGTGGACGGCCGAGCACGCCAAGGAGATCGGCGGCGACCCGGACCGCGTCATCCTGGCGGGCGGCAGTGCCGGAGGAGGGCTCACGGCGGCCGTGGCGCTGCTCGCCCGCGACCGCAACGGACCGCAGGCGATCGGGCAAGTACTGATGTGCCCGATGCTCGACGACCGCAACGACACCCCCTCGGCCCACCAGATGGCAGGTGTGGGTGTGTGGGACCGGACGTCCAACGAGACGGGGTGGGGTGCGCTGCTGGGCGAGGCGCGGGGCACCGCCGACGTCTCCCCGTACGCGGCGCCCGCCCGCGCGGACGACCTGTCCGGGCTGCCGCCGGCCTTCATCGACGTCGGCTCGGCCGAGACCTTCCGAGACGAGGACGTCGCCTACGCCAGCCGCATCTGGCAGGCGGGCGGCATCGCCGAACTGCATGTATGGCCGGGCGGATTCCACGGTTTCGACGGCATGGTCCCGCAGGCCGCGCTCTCCCGGGACGCGAAAGCGGCACGACTGCGGTGGCTGCGCCGACTGCTGGGCGAGTGACACCCTGGTCTGGCGCGTGGCTCGCTTCTGATGCGAGGTGTTGGGGAACGTCGTGCCGCCGCCCGAAGGTTTCGCCTCGTGGGACGACTTCGACCGTTCCCTGCCGCCCGAGCGCCAGGGAACCGCGTTCACCTGCACCGCCCCCACCGGTGTCGGCCCGCGACTGTTCTTCCAGCGCGTCCCCGAGGGCAACGAGTTCTGCCTCGACCAGGCACTGATGCGGACCACCGCGAGAGGTCCCGGGTCACCGTGGTGACCTCATGTCCGCGCGCGTCGGCCTCGGCCACGACACGGGAACCGGCCTTTCCGGCGGCTCCGAACACCACCCGTGTCGCCCTCCACACGGGCACGAGCCCGGGCGCCTTCCGCCGCACTCACAACGCGGCCGAATCCCACGAGAGATCTTTCTCCAAGGTCACTACGATGTGACCGAAGACAACCGAGCGACCGGTGCACTGGGGGGAGTGCCCTGCGTGCCGGTCGGGGTCGCCGATGCCAGGGTCCGCTCCCCGGGCTGCGGTGATCTTCCTGCCCCAGGAGGACCTTCCGCATGTTCCGACGTATTGGCACCGCGGTCGTCCGACATCCCGTCTGGACGATCGTGGCATGGCTGATCGCGGCGGTGGCCATCGTCGCCACCGCTCCCAGTCTGCCCTCGAACAGCGACGAGAGCAGTTTCCTGCCCAAGAGTTACGAGTCCATCAAGGCCGCGGACCTGCAGCAGAAGGCGTTCCCCAGCGCCTTCACCCCGTCCGCGATCGCGCTCTACCAGCGCACCGACGGCGGAAAGCTGACCGCCGAAGACAAGAAGGACGTCGCCCGGATCACCACCGAGCTGGGCAACAAGCACATCGACCAGGTGCAGAAGGTCGTCCCCGGCCAGCCGTCCAAGGACGGCAGGTATGACCTGACCCTGGTCCAGATGGACAGCAAGAACGCCGGCCAGCCCAAACAGGCCGACGCCGCCAAGGTGTTGCGCGACGACGTCAAACAGCTGGCGAAAGGCACCAACCTGGAGGTGAAGCTCGGCGGGTCGGCCGCACAGGCCCTCGACCAGCAGGACTCCTCCAAACGCGGTGAGGCGCTGATCGGCATCGGCACCTTTGTGATCATCCTGGTCACGCTGCTGATCATCTTCCGTGCGCCGATCCTCGCCATCCTGCCGCTGATCACCATCGGCCTGGTGTCGGCGATCGCCAACGGTCTGATCGCCTATGCCACCAAGCTGTTCGGTCTGCAGGCCAACAGCTCGATCTCGTCGATCCTGATCGTGGTGCTGTTCGGCGTGGGCACCGACTACTTCCTGTTCCTGATGTTCCGTTACCGAGAACGCCTGCGCGCCGGTGACGAACCCAAGCAGGCCATGGTCAACGCGGTCGGCCGGGTCGGTGAGGCCATCGCCTCCGCCGCCGGCGCGGTCATCATCGCCTTCCTCGCGCTGGCGCTGTCCACGCTGGGCTTCCTCAAGCAGATGGGTCCGGCCCTGGCCATCGCAGTCACCGTCACGCTGATCGCCGGCCTGACCCTGATCCCGGCCGTGGTCTCGCTGATCGGGCCGAAGGTGTTCTGGCCCTCCAAGTCCTGGCGACGGGAGCCGGACAACGCCCGGTTCGCGGCCCTGGGCCGGGGTGTGCAGCGCCGTCCGGCGCTGACCGCCGCCCTCTCGGGTCTGATCCTGCTCGCCCTGTCGTCCGGCATCCTCGGCTTCCACGCCACCTTCGACCTGGCCTCGGGCTCCATGCCCAAGACCAAGGAGTCGATGGTCGTCCAGGACCAGATGCAGAAGGCGTACTCGGCGGGTGCCGCCGCGCCGACGGACGTCTACCTGTCCAGCACCGACGGCAAGCCGCTGGACAAGTCCGGGTTCACCGCCTACGCGCAGAAGCTCGGCGCGGTGGACGGTGTCGCCTCCGCGCGGATGAACCAGTTGAACAAGGACGGCACGACCGCCGACTTCACGGTCACCCTCAAGTACGAGGCGTCCACGGACAAGGCGATCGACGCCGTGAGCAAGGTCCGCGACGTCGCCCACGCCAACGCTCCGGACGGCACCAAGGCACTGGTCGGTGGCATGTCCTCGATCTACAAGGACATCGACACGGCGGTCAACCACGACTACCGGACCGTCTTCCCCGTCGCCGCCATTCTGATCATGGTCATCCTGGGGCTGCTGCTGCGCAGCGTCGTCGCGCCCTGGTATCTGATCGCCTCGGTGGGTCTGGGCTTCGGTGCCACCCTCGGTGCCACCGTGTGGATCTTCCAGGAGGCGCAGGGCAAGTCCGGCCTGATGTTCATGCTCCCGGTGATCATGTATCTGTTCGTGGTCGCGATCGGCACCGACTACAACATCCTCATGATCGCCCGGCTCAGGGAGGAGGCCCGCGAGGGCCGCGAACCCCGGGAGGCGGCCGGTATGGCACTGCGGCACGCCGGGCCGACGGTGGCCGCGGCCGGGTTCATCCTGGCGGCGACCTTCGCCACGATGATGCTGGCCGGCAACTCCCTGCTGACGGAGATGGGTTTCGCGGTCTCCTTCGGCATCGCGGTCGCCGCCTTCGTGATGGCGATGTTCTTCACGCCCAGCCTCACCGCTCTGATCGGCCACGCGGCCTGGTGGCCGGGGCACGCCGACCGGGCGCAGGAGGGCGCCGCCCCGGACACCGGATCCGTCGATGCCGCACCGGAGTCCGACGCCAGGGGAGACACCGTCACCCACGACCCGGCCGGACGCCGCAGTTAGCGGTCCGCCGGCGGCACAACAGGTCTGCCGGGCCACCCGGCCCGGCAGACCCCGTCACACCCCTAGGACCAGCTCCACGGTGTGGTGTCCCGTCCCCTCGGCGGGTACGACGGCTTCGGCCGGCCGCCCGTCCACCGAGCACTCCAACACCCGGCCGCCGCCCCCGCTCAGCGTGATGTCGAGCGTCATGCCCCGGTAGCGCAGTCCGCGCAGACTCACCGCGCCCCACTCCGGAGGCAGACACGGTCGCAGTCGCAGGGCGTCCTCGGCGAAGTCCAGACCGAACAGGCCGTCGTGGATGAGGCGCAGGTACGCCGTGACGGACCACGTCTGGTCGGGCTGCGACACGAAGTGCTCGGCCCGCCCGCTGCCGCCCTCCTGCCAGCCGCCGTCGACGGCACCACTGACCGAGTCGTACAGCTCGTAGAATCCGTCGCTCGACGTGACCAGCGTGGCGAGCTGCTCGACGGCCCGTGCGAACAGGTCGCCGCGGCCCGCGCTCGCGGCCGCGTTGCCGAACAAACCGTGCACCATCGGCCACACCATGGCGTTGTGCCGTCCCGGCCTGGCGTCGTCGAAGCGCGGAAAGTGCGGCCAGACGTTGACGACGCCGTGCGGCTGCCAGTGGGTGTGCTCGAGGATCTGCTGCGCCCGCTGCTCATCGGCCACCCCGCACAGCAGCGCGAGGGCGAGACCAGCCCCCTCTTGGGAGACGTCGACCGTGCCGTCGTCTTTGCGGAGGTAGGCGTATGTCCCGGCGTCCGCACGCCACAGATGCCGGTCGACCGCCTGACGCAGGCGTCGCGCGTCCGCCCGCAGGGACGTGGCCCGAGCCGGCTCGCCGAGGCTGTCGGCCATGTCCGCGAGCGCCGACTGGGCGCCGAAGTAGAGGCAGTTCGTCGACAGGCACATCAGTCGCTCGGTGCCGGGATGGTCCAGTACGAAGGACGAGCGCACCCAGGCCGAGGCGGGCGGGCTGGGATAACCGGAGATGCCGTCGTTCATGAAACCGGGCCCGCGGAAGAGCCCGTGGGAGGTGTCGAAGTCGAGGGCCGTGCGCACGGCGAGGGTGCGGGCGGCGGTCCGGTACGCGCGGGCCAGGAAGACACGGTCGCCGGTGACCCGGTAGTGGTGCCGGGCGGCCAGGATCCACACCACCTGGTCCCACCACTGGTCGTCCTGCTGCACGACGAGCCCGTCCGGGCCGCGGTCGACCACCGACCACAGCGTGTTGCGGCCGACGTCCGGCGCGAGCAGGCTCACCGCGTTCCACGCGTTGACGGCGGCGTCCCGGGTCCACCGCTGCGGCGCGGGATACCCGCCGCCGGCCCGTACGACCGTGCCGGGCGGATAGGTCAGCAGCCCCGCCTTGTCGTACGCCGCCGGGTCGGCGGCGATCGTGTGGGTGTCGGCGAGGGCCGACAGGGCCCTGGCGTACACACTGCCGAGCCTGCGCTGGGTGGAGCGGTCGCTGAAGGTGAGGGAGGGCATGGTGTAGCCGTTCCCCTCGGCCGTGGCCCGCGCACTCGCCGTGCCGAGGGCCGCCACCGCGGCCAGAAAGCTCCGCCGCGTCAGCCGCCCTCGGTCGACCCGTCTTCCCACCGGCATGCTCCGCCCTTCCCGAGCTCCCGGAGCCAGGATGACTCCGGGAGCTGTGGAACGAGTGAACCGGTCGGCGGTCGCGGGATCAGGCGCTCGGGTCGAACGCGATTCCGGACGGCTTGGCCGAGGTCAGGTGCGCGGTGAAGTTGGCGTCCTTCAGGCCGAAGTTGGCGCTGCCGAAGTCGTACGCGCTCAGCTTGTCACGCAGGCCCGCCGGGTAGCCGTTCCAGCCCACCAGCGGCGGGTACTGCCAGGTGTGCTTGTCGTTCTCCGGCGGCTCGTCGTTCGTGTTGGCGAGGCGGAAGTCGTGGGTGCCGATGCCGTCCTTGTGATAGACGATCTTGGCGTGGCTGCCGTCGAAACGGACCTCGGACGCCGCGTGCACCGTGAACGAACCGTGGTTCGACGTCGACACGTACTTGATCTGGCCGTCCTGCACCCAGACCACGACGTGCTCCCAGTCGTTGCGGTGCCCGCCGATGCTGCTGTTCGCGAGGGCCTGGTCCTTCTCGAAGTACAGGCCGTACATATAGGCGCACCAGCCGTTGTTGCACTTGTAACGCGAGTAGCTGTTGGTGTTGTCCAGGTCGGAGGCGTCGTGGCACTCCCCGCTGAGCGAACCTGTGGGCTTGAGTCCGCCGTTGATGGTGCCGTCCGGGCCGATGGCCGGCGTCGGGTAGCAGCCGTCCGTGTCGTAGTCGAAGGCCGGCTGGTAGGTGAACTCGGCGGTCTCGGCGTTGGCGGGCAGCGCCTTGGGCGGTGCGGCGAAGGCGGCGGTGGGCACGGCGAGAACGAGCGCGGCCGAACCCGCCAGCCCGGTCAGCCATCTCCTGCGGTGTGCCTTCAGCTTCGGTGACGACACTGCGTCCTCCTCCTCGTCGGGGGGCAGCCCAACGGCCGTGGGGGGCAAGGGAGTTCAGCATCCCGGGTTTTCACTTCCGGGCCAAGACGTCCCAGGCGTACCGGTGGTGAAGCGCAGCCCAATAGATGATCGGGGAGGGGAGGGGCGGGGAGGAGCGGTGAGGGGTGGTCAGGGGCGTGCGGGTGAGGCAGGGGGCGGTCGGAAGCGTCCGGGGGAGGAGCAGAGGGGTAGTCAGAGGCGATCGAGGCGGTGGAGGCGGTCAGGGGTGGTCAGGGGGCGACCTGCGATGGCGGGCGGGCAGAGGGTTGTAGTGCGGTGGTGGGCGGTCTGGGGTGCCGGCGTGCGGTGATGGGCGGTGTGGGTGTCGAAGGGCGGTGGCGGGCGGTCAGGGGCGGCGGCGTGCAGTGGCGGGCGGTCAGGGTCGGCGGTGTGCGGTGACGGGTGGTCAGGTGAGGTCGTCCGGCAGGTCGGCCGCCGAATCCTCCGGCGCGAGGTCGGGCCGCAGCCGCAGCCAGGACGGCTGGCGCAGCATGCCCGCCCGGGTACGGGTGCTGAACCGGACCTCCCCCACCAGCCGCGGTACCACCCAGTGCGCGCCCGCCACGTGCGGCACCGGATCGAACGGGCACACGTCGGTCTCCGCGGCCCGCAACAGCTCGGCCAGCCGCACCCGCTCGGCCTCGCTCCAGCCGGTCCCCACGCCGCCCACATAACGCAGCCGCCCCGCCGCCCGCTGTCCGACGAGGACGGCACCTGGCAGCCCCTGCAACCGTCCCTTGCCCGGCAGCCACCCGCCCACCAGCACGTCCTCGCTGCGCATGTTGCGGATCTTGATCCAGGCCCGCGATCGCACCCCGGCCTCGTACACCGAGTCCAGCCGTTTGCAGACCAGACCTTCCAGTCCGTGCTCGACGGTGGCCCGCAGGGCCTCCTCGCCGTGGCCGACGAGCGCGGCGGGCGTGGACCAGTGGGCCCCGCCGAGTCCGAGCTCCTCCAGCAGCCCGCGCCGCCGGGTGTAGGGGAGCCCGGTGAGGTCCTGCCCGGCCAGGTGCATCACGTCGAACAGGACGAGATGGACGGGCACCTTCGTCGCCTGCCGTGCCGCCTTGCCGGGCGCGTGCGCCAGGCCCATCCGGGACTGCAGCAACTGGAAGTCGGCACGCCCCCGTTCGTCCAGCGCCAGCACCTCCCCGTCCAGTACGGCTGCCGTCCTCCCCAGCGCCGCGCCGAGTGGCCGGAGCTCGGGATAGGCGGCGGTGATGTCCTCCCCGGACCGGGCGCGCAGCAGCACACTCCCGTCCCCTTCGAGATAGGCGACCACGCGCTGGCCGTCCTGCTTGGTCTCGTAGGCCCAGCGGGCGTCCTGGGCGACCGGCGGCAGCTTGCCCGGCGTGGCGAGCATGGGCGGGATCAGGGGGAGCGTCACGGGGTCACTTGTCGACACCTCGGCACCCCGTCACGCGCCCATCCGACCGGTTTCGCCTGAACGGCGCTGCGTTCCGCCGACGACCTGACGGGCCCCTGTGCCTGGCAGATGCCACTCCCCTCACCCCCGCCCACCCCCTCGCTCTCCCGCAACGGCGCGACCTAGAGACTGCTCGCAGGCGTCAGCAAGTCCTCCAGGCCCACTCGGCGGAAGAACTCCACCCGGATGCGGTCGGCCACCGCCGAGACGACCTCGCTGCCGTCCCGGCTGGGGTCGACATGGACGCGGAACGGCCGCTCGCCGGACGGGAGTTCCACCACGCGCACGACCGCGTCGGCCACCTCGGAGACATCGGCGCCCGGTGGTATCAGCCCGGCCAGCCGCTCGTTGACGTCGTCCATCAGCGCCTTGTAGCGGGCGTCGTAGGCGGCGGCCCGCTCCGCGTCGGCGGGCGTGCCGGCGTGGGCGAAGTGGTTGGTGCCGGCGGTGAAGGCACCCGGAACGACGATCGAGGTGTCGATCCCGAACCGGATGACCTCGGCCGCGTAGCTCACCGCGAGGGCGTCCATCGCCGCCTTGGCCGCGAAGTAGGGGGCCAGGAAGGGCGGGCAGCCGCCGCGGGTGCTGGAGGAGCCGATCCACACGAGGTGGCCCTGGCCCTGTCGGCGCAGCTGTGGCAGTGCCGCGCGGTTGACGCGCTGGGTGCCCAGGACGTTGGTGTCGTAGACGTCCGCCAGTTGCTCCGGGGTGAAGGCCTCGGCGGGGCCCAGCACCATGTGCCCGGCGTTGTGCACCACGACATCCAGCCGCCCCTGCTCGGCGACGATCCGCTCGACTGCTGCGTCCGCGCTGGCCTGCGCGGTCACGTCGAGTTCCACGGCGCGCAGATCGACGCCGTGCTCGTCGGCGTGTGCGGCCAGATTCGAAGCGGCTGGCGCGTTACGGGTGGTGAGGGCGCGCATGCCCGCGTAGACGGTGTGGCCGCGCGCGGCGAGTGCGCGGACGCTGAGGGCGCCGAAACCGCTGGAGGCGCCGGTGACGAGGATGACCTTGCTGTCGTTCATGGCGTTCCGTTCCTTTGTCAGAGCCGGCCGTCAGATGATTCCGCCGTTGGCCCGCAGTACCTGGCCGTTGACCCAGTGGCCCTCTGGACCGACCAGGAAGGACACGACGTTGGCGATGTCCTCGGGCGTGCCCAGGCGCTCCAGCGGCGGCTGCGCGGCGAGGCGGGCGATGGTCTCCTCGTCCTTGCCGTCGAGGAAGAGCTCGGTCGCGGTGGGGCCGGGGGCGACGGCGTTGACGGTGATGTCACGCCCCCGCATCTCGCGGGCGAGGATCAGCGTCAGCGCCTCGACCGCGCCCTTGCTGGCGGCGTAGGCGCCGTAGCCGGGGAAGGCCAGTCCGACCACCGAGGTGGAGAAGTTGACCAGCGCTCCGCCCGGGCGCAGCCGGCGCGCCGCCTGCTGGTCGACGACGAACGTGCCGCGGATGTTGGTGCGGTACAGGGCGTCGAGCTCGGCGAGGTCGAGGTCGGCGACGGGGGAGAGCGGCATGCGGCCGGCGGCGTGCACGACCGCGTCGACGCCGCCGTAGGTGGTCTCCGCGAGGTCGAACAGGGCGGCGATCTCGTGCTCGTCGGCGACGTCCGCACGGGCTGCCTGTGCGGTGCCGCCGGCGGTTTCTATGGCACGGACGGCCTCGTCAGCCGCCTCCTTGTTGCCCGCGTATCCGACGACGACTGCGTACCCGTCCGCGGCGAGGCGCTCGGCGACCTGTCGTCCGATGCCGCGCGAACCGCCGGTCACGATCGCGACGCGCCGGTGCGCGGAGGTGGGGGTGTGAGTGGTCATGACTGCATCCTTTGTTAGCGCTGCTACGGATTGTTCGTATCGACGATAACACAGTTTCGTAGCGTTGATACCCCCTGCTTCGTATCGCCGATACGAATGGCGTACGGTAGACCCATGGATGCGAGGGAAAAGATCCTGGAAGCGGCCGCGGACCTGCTGGCCAAGGCCTCGGTCGCCGATGTCTCCACGCGGGCGGTCTGCGAGGCGGCCGGGGTGGGTGCGCCGATGCTCTACCGGCTCTTCGGCGACAAGGCGGGGCTGCTGGCGGCCGTCGTCGACCGGGGTTTCGAGGCGTACCTCGCCTCCAAGCGGGCGGCCAGGCCGAGCGACGACCCGGTGGCCGACGTCAGGAGCGGCTGGGACAACCACATGCGCTTCGCGCTGGAGCACCCCAATCACTACCGCCTGATGTACTCACCCGAGCTGACGGTTCCGCCAGCCGCGGCGCAGGAGGCGCACGCCCTGCTGCACGGGATCCTGGAGCGCTGCGCGGCCGCCGGCCGGCTCACCGTGCCGCCCGCGCTCGCCACGCAGATGATCATGTCGGCCAATGTCGGCGCGGCCCTGTCGATGCTGACCCGGCCAGAGCAGTACGCGGACCCGCAGTTCTCCGAGCGGCTGCGTGACGCCGTTCTCGACTCGGTGACGCGTCCGGCCGCCACGGACGAGCCCGCCGAGCGGGACGATCAGGACAGGGCGGTTCCGGTCGCCGCCGCCACACTCGCCGCCCGCCTGCGTGCCGAACAGTCGACGGTCTTCACCGCGGCCGAGTCGGCCCTGCTGGAGCAGTGGCTGGACAAGCTGTCAGCAGGCTGAGCGGCTGGCGCAGCGCCAGCCGCGCGGGGCGTTTCGTGCGCGGCGGCTGACCCAGCGCGACTGGGTGGGCCGACGCGCCGCCGCCGTTTGGGGTCCTCTGGTCGGGCCGGCATGGGCCAACCCAACCACCAGGCCTCGTAGAAGCCGCTCTCACCTGCCTGCGGGCCGACGGTCGCCGGATCCGCCACCGCGCTCGCCAGCGCCACGCCCGCTCCGGTCGCGGTGGGGCACCGTCCCGACCGCCAGCCCCTCGGCCGGGCTACCACCCCCCTGCGCGCCAGACCCACACCACCCCCGATCGGCACCCGCCCCACCGGACCTACCGCTGCCCGCCCTGCGGACTCTGAGCCCTCCAATCGACGGCCGCCCCGCAGGGACCACGGTCAGCCATCGGTTAGCCACCCTGCGGAGGCCGCACACGACCCCGATCGGCGCCTGCCCCGCCGGAACCACAGCCAGCCACCCTGCGGAGCCCGCACCATCCGATCGGCAGCCCCCACCGGCCTTCCGATCGGCATCCCCCCACCGGACCTACCGCTGCCCGCCCTGCGGAGCCCGCCCCCACCCAATCGGCAGCCCCCACCGGGCCTACCGCTGCCCGTCCTGAGTGGCCCGCACCCCCGATAGGCACCAGCCCCCCGGGGCCCTACCGCTCCCCGCCCTGCGGGGCCCGCACCAGGCCCGACTGGTAGGCCATGACGACCAGCTGGGCGCGGTCGCGGGCGCCCAGTTTGGTCATCGCCCGGTGCACGTGCGTGCGTACGGTCAGCGGGCTGACGTACAGCTTCTCGGCGATCTCCTCGTTGGAGTGACCCTCGGCCACCCACGCCATGACCTCCCGTTCACGGGCGGTCAGGCCGCTCAGGTCGTCGGAGCCGGGAAGCCGGTGGCCGCGGGCCGGGGTGGTCAGGAAACGAGTGATCAGCGCGCGCGTGGCGAGCGGCGAGAGCAGGGAGTCGCCGCGGGCCACGGTCCGGATGCCGTCCAGGAGCGCGTCGGCGGTCACGTCCTTGCCGAGGAAGCCGCTCGCGCCGGCCCGCAGTGCCTGGGCGACGTACTCGTCGATCTCGAAGGTGGTCAGGATCAGCACGCGCGTGTCCGACAGGTCGGGGTCGGCGCAGATCGCGGACGTGGCGGCGAGCCCGTCGGTGCCGGGCATGCGGATGTCCATCAGCACGAGAGAGGGGCGGTGTTCGCGCGTGAGCGCCACCGCCTCACGGCCGTCGGCGGCCTCGGCGACCACCTCCATGTCGTCGCAGGAGTCGATCAAAATGCGGAAGGTGGCCCGCAGCAGGGCCTGGTCGTCGGCGAGCAGCACGCGGATGGTCATCGGGTCCGTTTCTGTCCTCTGTCGTCTCATCGTGATACCGCCTCATGGCGTTGCCGGGTACAGAGGCAGTCGGGTGGTGACCTCGAAGCCGCCCTCCAGGCGGTGCCCGGCCTGCAGGGCGCCGCCCACGGAGTGGGCGCGCTCGCGCATGCCGATCAGCCCGAAACCGCTGCCCGGCGCGGGCGCGGATGCGGCCGAGGCGGTGGCGGTGCCGTCGTCGGTGACGGTGATGGTCATGTGGTCGTCGCCGTAGCGCAGCCGGACGTACGCGGCCCGGGCGGCGGCATGCTTGGTGACGTTGGTCAGCGCCTCCTGCACGATGCGGTATGCGGTGAGGTCCACGCCGGGCGTGAGCGGCCGGGGTACGCCTTCCGTGCTCACCTGGACGGTCAGGCCGGTGGACTGCAACGCGTCCGTCAGTTCGCCGAGTTGGCCCAGTCCCGGCGTCGGGGCGAGAGGAGCGTCGGGGTCGTCCTTCTGGCGCAGCAGGCCGACGGTGGCCTTCATCTCGCGCAGTGCCGACGACGTCGTACCGGCGAGGTCGGTGAGTATCCTCTGCACCTGTTCGGGATGGGTGCGCGCCAGATGGGCCGCCGTACCCGCCTGGGCGTTGGCCAGGGCCAGATGGTGGGCGACGACGTCGTGCAGTTCACGGGCGATGCGCATGCGCTCCTCGGCCACCCGGTGCCGTGCCTCCTCCTCGCGGCTGCGTTCGGCGTACTCGGCGCGCGCCTGCACGGCCTGCAGATACGCGCCCTTCATCCGGACGGTGCTGCCGGTGGCGACCGGAAGGAGCAGCCAGGCGGCAGGGCCCAGGGTCTTCAGGGGCCAGGGGTTGTCGTTGGGGTCGACGGCGAAGGCGGGAACGACCACGACCACGAGCGTGGCGAGGAAGAAGGTCCGGGTGGTGCGGCGATCGGTGCTGACGGCCAGCCGGAACAGCGCCAGCATGACCGGGCCCAGCATCAGCGGTGTGAGCAGATGACCCAGGGCGCCCGCTCCGGCGGCCCCCAGCGCGGTGACCGCGACGACGGTGCGGGAGTGGCGGCGGTGCCAGAACAGGGCCCCGCAGGAGACGGCCGCCAGCGCGAGGGTGGGCATGACGCGGTCGGAGTGGTGGGTGCCGGGCACCTGGATCTCGCTGCCGAAGAGGAACGCGGCGAACAGCAGCGCCGCCGCCATGGTGTCGACGACGCGGACGTGCTCGTCGTCGTAGCGCTGCCAGGGGATGCTCATCGGTTCTCTCCGGTCGTGGTCCTCACGTCATGGTGGGCGATGCCCGCCGGAAACGACGGGAGACCCTCTGGGGGAGGGGGAGGTCAACAGCCCGGGCACTCGGATACCTCAGGCTCCCTGAGCGGGCTCGCCGCGTCGTCGTGCGGCTGCCGACAATGGCCGCTACTGAGAACGCAGTACGAGGTCGGCCGCTCTCCTCCCTGGGCAGGAAGGCGGGATCGGCGTCGCGATGGTGCAGCGGGCTACACCCCGGGTCCGGGAGTGCGCTCCATCGCGGGGAGTGGACCGCGGACGGCAGTGTTGACGGCGTTCCCACCGTCACCGTTCTGGTCCGACCATCACCGTCCTGGAAGGAAAACCGATGAACTCCCCGCTGGTCTCGCGGCCCGTGCTCTGGTTTCTGTTCGTGTTCAACCTGGCGGTCGCCGTGGTGGCCCCTTTCGTGGTCGACGGCACCCAGGGCGTCTTGACCTGCGTCGGCCTGGGCGCCGTCGCGCTCGGCGCAGGTGTGAGCCTGCTGCGAACGAGGAGAAGACCGGTCTGAGGGACGTCGGTGGGCGGCCCTCAGGCGGCTGGGGTCAGCTGACCGAGGACGCGTCGGCCGACGGTTCGGCGGCCGGCACCGGCGCGGTCGCCGTGACGGGGCGTCGGCGCGGGATGAACGACGCGACGGCGAAGGCGAGCAGGGCGGCACCCGCGCCGAGGGCCATGACGGACTTGAAGCCGTTCTCCGAGGGCAGCGCGTAACCGCCCAGGCTGATCGTCATCTGGGACAGGACGACGCCGGCGATGGCGCTGGCGCAGGACGTACCGATCGACCGCATCAGCGTGTTGAGACTGTTGGCGGCGGCGGTCTCGGAGGGGTCCACCGCGCCCATGATCAGGGCGGGCATGGCGCCGTACGTGAAGCCGATGCCGGCGCCGATCACGCAGGACACCAGCACCAGGTGCCAGACCTGTGACATCGCCACGATGTTCAGTCCGTACCCGGCGGCCACGATGAGGGCGCCGATCATCAAGGTCACCTTGGGTCCCTTGGCCTTGGAGACGGCGGCCGAGACCGGAGCGAAGGCCATCATCACCAGACCGGACGGCGCCATCACCAGACCGGCGGTCAGCAGCGACTTGCCGAGGCCGAAGCCGGTCTGGGTGGGCAGCTGCAGCAACTGGGGCAGGACCAGGGACATCGCGAACATCGAGAAGCCGATCGCGATGGAGGCGAGGTTGGTCACCAGCACCTGACGGCGGGCGGTGGTGCGCAGGTCCACCAGCGGCTCGGTGGTGCGCAGTTCGAAGAAGCCCCAGGCGAGCAGCACCACGACGGACGCCGCGAACAGGCCGAGGGTCGTGCCACTGGTCCAGCCCCAGTCGGCGCCCTTGGAGATGGCGAGCAGCAGGGAGACCAGCCCCGCGGCCATGCCGAGGCCGCCGACGACGTCGAAGCGGCCGCCCGACCGCACCTTGGACTCGGGCACGAACAGCAGAACCAGGACCAGGGCCACCGCGCCCATGCCGGCCGAGCTCCAGAACAGCACGTGCCAGTCGAAGTGGTCCGCGATCAGGGCCGCCGTCGGCAGGCCCAGCGCGCCGCCGACTCCGAGTGAGGCGCTCATCAGCGCCGTGGCACCCGCCAGCCGCTCGGGCGGCAGCTCGTCCCGCATGATGCTGATGCCCAGCGGCACGACGGCCGAGGCCAGACCCTGCACCGCCCGGCCGACGATCATCGGTACGAGCGAGTCGCTGAGGGCGCACAGGATGGACCCGGTCACCAGCAGCACCCCGCTGACCAGCAGCATCCGCCGCTTGCCGAACATGTCGCCGAGCCGGCCCACCACCGGAGTCGCCACCGCGGCGGCCAGCAGCGTGGCGGTCACGGCCCAGGCGGTGTCCGACGCGGGCGCGTCCAGCAGTTTGGGCAGCTCCGGGACGATCGGGATGACCAGCGTCTGCATCAGTGAGACGACGATGCCGGCGAAGGCCAGCACCGCGACCACGGCGCCCGCCGGGGGAGCGGCCGGATCGGCCGCGTTCGCGGGTCTGGGAAGGGCGTCGGACATGAAATAGCCTCCAGGCACAACGGGACAGGCGAACAGCTTGCCAGTTTTAAGGCAGGCGCCTGACTTACTGTAAGGGCTCGGTCTGCCTGATCGCGCCGGGACCGCCGGATCTCAGGAGGGCGTATGCACCCGCGTGAGGACGATCTGCTCCCGAGGTATCCCTTCCACGGCGATACGGCACTGGAGGCCCCCGGCGAGTGGGCCGCGCTGGTGCAACGGTGCCCCCTCGCGCGCGTACGCCTGCCCAGCGAGGACGAGGCGACGCTGCTCACCCGCCACGAGGACGTCCGCCGGCTGCTGTCCGACAGCCGGTTCGGCAATGTGCTGCGCGCGGACGGCGCCGCGCGCCTGGCCGACGAGGAGGCGGGCGGCGTCTTCGGCAGCGACATGGCGATGGCCATCCCGGCGCACGGCAGCGAGCACGCGCGGTGGCGGCGGACCGTGGGCCGGTGGTTCACCGCCGAGCGCATGGCCGCGCAGCAGCCCGGCATCGAGGGCCATGGCCGAGAAGCTCGTCGACGACATGGTGTCCCACGGTCATCCGGCGGACCTGCGGGCGCACCTGGCCTTCCCGCTGCCCGTGTGGGTGATCTGCGATCTCCTCGGTGTCCCCGCCGCCGACCAGGACAGGTTCGCGTACTGGTCCGACGTCATGCTCAACCTCACCCGCTGCGCAGGACGAGATCGAGCAGGCGCAGGACGACTTCGTCGACTACATGGCCGCGCACGTGTACGCCAAGCGCACCGCCCCCAGCGTCTTCCTGCTCAGCGATCTGGCGACCGAGTGGGACGCCGACGAACCGCCCCTGTCCGAACGGGAACTGGTCTTCACCGGCCAGGCCCTGCTGATCGCCGGGCACGAGACCACCGCCAACGTCATCGGCAAGATGGTGGCCCTGCTGCTCGCCGACCGCCGCCGCTGGGAGCGCCTGCTCGCCGACCGCTCCCTGGTGCCGCTCGCGGTCGAGGAGGCGCTGCGCTTCGACGCCGAGCCCGGCATCGGCGTACCCCGCTACCTCGTCCGGCCGGCCGAGGTGGCCGGCGCCTTACTGCCGTCCGGGACGACGGTGCTGTGCAACACCGCCGCCGCCAACCGGGACGAGACCGTCTTCGAGGCGCCCGGCGAGATGCGGCTCGACCGCAGCCCCAACCCCCCTCTGGCGTTCGGTGCCGGCCCGCACGCCTGCCTCGGTCAGGAACTCGCCCGTACCGAGCTGCGGACCGTCCTCCATGTGCTGTTGCGTAGGCTTCCGTCGCTGGAACTCGCCGCACCGACGGCGGACCTGCGACGGCTCGAGGGGCTGGCCGTCGGAGGGCTGAGCGAAGTCCCGGTGCGGTGGTGAGCATGGCGAGCAGGACGGCACGGGCGGAACAGGTCAGCGCGACCCGTGAGCTGATCCTGACCGCGGCGGAGCGGCTGTTCGCCGAGCGGGGTGTGAACGCGGTCTCCAACCGTCAGGTCAGCGAGGCCGCCGGCCAGGGCAACAACACGGCCGTGGGCTACCACTTCGGCACCAAGGCCGACCTGGTCCGCGCGATCGTCCGCAAGCACGCCACCCGCATCGAGGAGATCCGCGCCCGGCTGCTGGCCGGCATCGGCGACTCCACGGACGTACGCGACTGGGTGGACTGCCTGGTGCGGCCCGTCCCCGAGCACCTCGGCGCGCTGGGCGGACCGACCTGGTACGCACGGTTCTGCGCGCAGGTCGTCACCGACCCCGCGCTGCACGAGATCCTCGTCGAGGAGTCCCTCGTCTCCCCGACCCTGCGCCAGATCATCGACGGTCTGACCCGCTGCCTGCCCGACCTGCCCCCCGAAGTAAGGGCCGAGCGCGCCGAGATGGCCCGCCATCTCATCGTGCACATGCCTGCCGAGCGGGAGCGCGCGATCGCCGAGAACCGGGCCACGCCCCGCGCCAACTGGGACGATGCCGCCAGCGGCCTCGCCGACGCACTCGTCGGCCTGTGGCTGGCCCCGATCTCGTCCCGTCCCTGACGCCCGTTCACCCCGTGACGCCGAAGGCCGACAGTGTCGCCTCGGCCATGCCCCGCTCCCCGCGCTCGTTGGGGTGGACGGCGGCGGCCGGGGCGAGCGGGACGAGCGGCTCGATCCAGCGGGTGTCACGGGCCGAGCAGGCGTCGTGTCCCACGGAGGGGGTGTACGTGTCGACATAGCCCGCCCCCGCCGCTTCGGAGCGCGCCCGCAGCATCGCGTTCAACTGCTGCTCGTTGGCATGCAGATAGCCGACGTCTCCGGGCGCCAGCCCCATCGCCCGCCCGCAGTTCGATCCTTCGGCCGGCAGGATCGCCGGATATCCGACGACGTACACCCGGGCCCGCGGTGCCCGGCGCCGGATCTCGCTCAGTGCGCCGGTGAGCCGCTCGCCCGCCGCGTGGATCTTCTCCTCCGTCTCGTCGGTGCCGCCGGCTCCATGGCGTTCGCGGCAGGGGGCGCCGTTCGAGGCCCGGGTGCCGCCGAGCGCGTAGTAGACGACTCCGCGCTCCACGCACTGCTTGATCATCGAACTGAATCCGATGTCGTTGCCGCCGATGCCGAGGGTCACCAGACGTGTGCGGCTGGAAAGGGCGTCCAGCTGCGCCGGGTTGGTCCCGTTGTCGGTGCTCTGGGCCAGGGAGAGGTCGTCGATGGTGGCGCCGCTGCAGCTGACGTCGCGGAAGTCGGTCGCGTCGAGGCCGAGTCGGCGGGCCACCAGGGAGGGGTAGTTGCGGTCCGAGCGGTCGCAGCCGGCCGGGCTGCCGTGCTGGTTTGGGATTCCGGGGCCCGCGGTGTAGGAGTCGCCCAGGGCGACGTAGGGCCCCTTGGGCGGGGCCTGGCCGGGGCTGTCGCCGTGGTGGGTGACGCCGAGCGTGAGGCCCAGCGCCCCGAAGGCGAGCAGCCCGGCCAGCAGGGCCCGTACGGAGGTCTTCATCGGTGTCCTGTCCTTCGTCTCTCTCGCGTCCGGTGAGGCGCGTCCGGACGTGGCCGGAGCGTCGCTCGGCCGGGGGAGGGGCGGCTGGACAACCGAGCAGTGGGCAGGGGCGGAACCCTGGACCCGGCACCGGACGGGGAGTCCGGCGCCGGGCCCGGCACCGTGCCGGCACCGAGTTCGGGGGCGGTGCACGGCACGCGGGGTCGCCTCCGCTTAGGCGGCCCCGGTCGGACGACGGGACGAGGGTCCCGTCCGACAAGGGGTTGCTTGCGTCAGGCAAGCATAGATAGATTACTTGAGTCAAGCAATAGACGTTTTCCTTGAGTCGGGCGCACAGAACAACAGGGTCGCCGACATGCTGCACGGCCGTCTGCGCGGGCACGGCCAAGTCGCCGTCGTGGACGGCGACTTGGCCGAGCCGCGGTTTTCGCCGCGTACCCCACCGGCGACTGGGTGAGCGGCGCGCCCGCTGCGACAGGTGGTGGGACACTCCCTCCGTCAGGTCAGCGTGAGCTCCAGGACCGTGACGGACAACGGCGGCAACGTACTGGTGAAGGCCGCTGCCGCGCCGGTGACCGTGCTCGTGGTGGGCACGAGGGCATGGGGGTCGGCCAGGGTGTTCGTGGTGGTGCGTGACGCTCCGCTCAGCACGGTGGCCGTCGCGGTCTTCTTCACCCCCTTGGCCAGCCCCTTCAGCTCGACGGGCACGCTCGCCTTCTGCGTGCCGGAGTTGACGATCGCGAGGTAGAGCCGCTTCCCGGCGCGGGTGGCGACCGTGGCGACGGCAGGCAGCGCACGCGCGGTGGCCGGCAGGACGGTGTCGCCGAGCCGGCTCGTGAGCATGTGCTGCGCCCAGTAGCTGGGTGAGGCGTAGCTGGTCAGGTTGTCGTAGGCGATCAGGTTGGTCGCCCAGACGTTGTTGTTGACGTTGGAGAAGAGGGGCGCGTAGCACTCCATCAGGACCTGGTCGGAGTTGCGGATCAGTCCGGCCAGCCAGGCGGCGTCGCCGAGCGCCGCGTTGAGGTCGGGTGTGGGGCGGCCTTCCTGGGCGGCCCACTCGCCGACGAACACCTTCGCCGACCCGCGGTCCCGGTTGTCGTACTTGTGCGTGGAGGCCTGGGCGGCGGACGGCGCGAGGTAGTAGTGCTCGTCGATCAGGTCCGGGGTGCGGCTCGTCACCGTCGTCGAGGCGATCAGCTTCAGACGGGGGTACTTGGCCTTGATCGCGTCGTAGAAGGCGGCGAAGCGCTCGTCGTAGGACCCCGAGGAGTCGAACCAGTCCTCGTTGCCGATCTCCACGAACTCCAGCGGGAACGGCTTCGGGTGACCGTCGGCGGCCCGCTTCGCGCCCCAGGTGCTGGTGACGGGACCGGTGACGTACTCGATCTCGTCGAGAGCGTCCTGGATGTACGGCTTGAGGGCGTCGCCGGTGACGTGTTCACCCCGGAGCGCGTAGCCGGCGAAAACGGCGAGCACGGGCTGGGCCCGCATGTCCTCGACCCACTCCAGGTACTCGAGGAGTCCCAGGCCGTCGGTGGACCAGTAGCCCCAGGCGTCGTCCATGTGGCCGGGGCGCTCCCAGACCGGGCCGATGGTGTTCTTCCAGTTGAACCGCGTCGCGATGGTGTTGCCCTCGAGGAAGTTGCCGCCGGGGAAGCGCAGGAACTTCGGCTTGAGAGCGACCAGTTTCTCCATCAGGTCGACGCGCAGACCGTTCGGGCGGTTGTTGTAGGTGGGCGGGAAGAGGGAGACGTGCTGCAGCCAGAGTGTCTCGCCCGCTGCGGACGCGTCGTCGGTGGTCACGGTCAGCCGCGCGTCACCGACCACGGGAACGCCCGAAGGGGTGCGCAGGGTCAACTCGAAGGGCCGGTCCCGGAACGCGGTGCCCACGTGGGGAAGGCGCGCGGAGGCGTACACGGTCGAGCCGTCCGCGGATTCGATGGCCACCCTGAGCGGGCCGAGGCGTCGGGTCGCCTTGGCGAACAGCCGGGCGGTGTAGGTGGTCCGGGGCCGCACGGGTATGCCCCAGAAGCCGTCGTTGGCCACGCCGGCCCGGTTGCCGGCTCCGGTGGTGGCCGGCAGGACGACCTTGAGGGACCGCGTGAGGACCTCGTTGAGCGGCGTGGAGGCGTCCAGCGCGAGAGTCGTCCCGCCCACCGCGGACCAGTGCACGGGGGAGGTGTCGCTGGCCATCATCGAGCGGTTCTGCACGAGTTCGGCGTAGATGCCGCCCTCGCCGGAGTGGTTGATGTCCTCGAACATCAGGCCGGGCAGGATGGGGGAGACGGCGTGCGCCGGGCTGGCGACGTCCACGCTCAGCAGCGGTGTCGTGCTCTCCACCGGCACCCCCGCCAGCGTGGCGACCTGGTCGGAGGTGAGGGCGGCCGGGAACAGCCATACGTCGTCGATGAGACCGTGCCACTGGTCGACGTGGCCGCCGCTGTAGAGCGCCCGGCCGACGGCGGTGTCGCCGGTGCCGGCCCAGCCGGAGGTGTAGTCGGCCTGGCCCTCCAGCACGCCGTTGACGTAGAGGCGGGTGACGCCGGCCGAGGGGTCGCTGACGCCGACGAGGTGGGTCCAGGTGCCGGTGGCGGGAGCCGAGGCGGCGGCCGCCACGGCGGCACCCTGATCGGCGTCGGAGTCGAGCCGGGCGAAGGCGAAGGTGCCGGTGTCGTCGCGCAGCCCCAGGTAGAAGGCGCTGACGACCTTGCCGTCGATGCTGACGGCGGTCTGGTAGCCGCCCAGCTGGCCGAGGTTGACCCAGGCGGCCACCGTGAACGCCTTGGAGGTGTCGAGGACGGGCCCGGACGCGGTGGCGTTGCCGCCCGCCGTGAGGTTCAGGCTGTGGGCGCCGACCTTGCCGGTGTCCCAGCCGGCCGCGCCCTGGAGGGTCACGGTGTGAGCGTTGCCGGACGCGTCGGCGGCGGAGGTGCCGGAACCCTCGTCGAAGGTCCAGTGCGCGGCCGCGGCGGGCAGGTCCGTGATGGCTGCGTCCGCTGCCGGGGCGTCACGCTCGGCGGCCTGGACGGGAACGGCGGCGGCGAAGGTGCCGGCCAGGGAGGCGGCGCCGAGGGCGGTCAGAACGGTTCTGCGGGGCAGTCCGGCTTCCGAAGGCATGTGGGGTTCCTTTGTGAGACGAGTCGGCCGGGAGAACTGTGCGGAGGACGGAGATGATCAGGCGGGGGACACGGCCCGTCGGGCGGGGAGGACCGACGGGCCGTCGGTGAGCGGTCGTTGAGGTCAGGGCGCGATGTCCCACTGCTGGCAGACGTTGTCCAGCTGCGCCCACTGGCGCACGGACGTGCCGTTGGCGGTGCCGCAGTTCGCCACGTCGAGGGTCATGCCGCTGTTGACGTTGCTGATCGTGTAGTGGCTTCCGGCCGGGGTGATGTCCCACTGCTGGCAGGTGTTGCCCAGTGACGCCCACAGCTGCGCCGCGGTGCCGTTGCTGATGCCGCAGTTCTTGTCGTCCAGCACCGTGCCGCTGTTGACGTTGGTGATGGTGTAGTGGCCGTTGCCGGCGCTCGCGAACTTCCACTGCTGGCAGGTGTTGCCGAGGGAGGACCACAGGTCGACGGCGGTGCCGTTGGCGGTGCCGCAGTTGACGGCGTCCAGTACTTTGCCGCTGTTGGGGTTGGTCAGCCGGTAGGCGGTGCCGGTGACCGGGAAGGTCTGGGCGGCCTGGGTGTAGCCGACCGAGACGATGTTGGCCTGCACCGCGTTGTCGGCCGCGTCGGTCGGGTAGCCGGAGGTCATGACGCCTTCGAAGAACGAGCCGTCGGACCAGTTGCTGTCGTCACCGCCGGTGCCGAGGACGATGGCGCCCTCCTTGTGCATCGGCATGTAGCCGGTGGTGGTCGGCAGGCTGCCGTTGTAGTCGGTCTTCAGGGTGCCGGACTGGGCGTTGCCGTCCTTGATGGCGTACGTGGTGGTGCCGTTGTTCTTCTCCAGCGCCGTGACGAACGTGCTGGAGTTGCCCGTGTTGTTGCTGTTGGTTCCGTTTCCGCCGGCGAACAGGCCGTTCTCCAGGTCCGCCATGACCCAGGGGCCGGAGCCGGAGCAGGGCGTGAACCAGCACTCCGTGCCGAAGTTGACGGCGTCCATGTGGCCGTTGCCGGTGTCCTTGCCGTTGGTCTCGGCGTTGCCGTAGTCGAAGCAGCAGTTGCCGTCGACGTGGTGGCCGCTGGTGACCATGTAGGTGCCCTCCGGCTGGCTGCCGGTGGCGATCCCGGTGGTGCTGTTGTCGCGGTAGCCGACGCCGGCCTGCACGGAGACGCCGTACACCTTGTGGCCGCCCGCCGTGACGGGCAGGGCGTTCGCGATGGCGCCGACGTCCTGCCCGCCGTTGCCGCCCGGGCCCTCGACGGTGAGGTTGTTGCCCTCGCCGCTCTGGTCGAAGATCTCGGTGATGACGCACTCCGTGCCGGAGCAGAAGGAGTCCTGGGCCGCCGCGTTGGCGTAGCCGCCGGCGGTGAGCGTCCCGATGTTCGTGGTGGTGTTGTCGGACAGACGCTTGACCTGGTAGAGCGCGCCGCTGTACGAGGCGGACAGCGCCCGCGTGGTGCTGTGCGCGGCGACACAGGGCGTGCCCGCGGCGGCGTAGATGTCACAGGGGAGGGACGAGGCGGCCTGGGCCGTGCCCGCGGTGCCGATGGCCGCGGCCAGGATGCCGGCGAGGAGGGCGAGGACCGCGCCCACCACCCTGAACCGGAGACCTCTCAGGTGTCTGACTGTCACTGTGAACCTCTTCCGTCGTGCGTGCCGCCCCGCGGCGCGCGCAGGGGCAGGGGGGAGATCCGCTGTCTGCGGACGAGCGGATTGTGAGCGTTAACAAGCGAGCACGTCAGACGCCGTTACTCATCCGGAAGCGTCGGGGGAGCGGGGGTGCGGCTGCGGCGGGTCACGTGCGGCTCTGTACTCGGGCGGATGGGGTGATCGCCCGGTCTCGCGACTCCGTCTTTCTACGCTGGGATGAATAGCCGGTCAACTCTCTTGAACAGTCAAGAGAGTGGAAACAAAAGCTTTGAACTCTGCTTCCTCTGCCTGGCATTGGTGGCTCGTCGGCGGATCGCGCCGGGGGAAAACCGCAGGTCGTGAGGGATTCCCCGCCCATGGCAACGCTGTCGGAGCATTCGACGACAGGTCCTTCCCATGCCTTGACCCCTCCGGATTGTGTGCGTTAACAATTCCCACGACAGCCAGTGAGGAGGTGGAGCATGGACACGGAACGCGCACCGGTGATGGCGGACGTGGCCCGGCTCGCGGGCGTGTCGCACCAGACCGTCTCGCGGGTCCTCCACGACCACCCGAACGTACGGCCCGCCACCCGCGACCGGGTCCTGGCCGCGGTCCGCGAGCTCGGCTACCGCCCCAACGCCGCCGCCCGCACCCTGGCGACCCGCCGCACCCGCACCCTGGGTGTGATCAGCTTCAACACCACGCTGTACGGCCCCGCCTGCATGCTCTACGGCATCGAGCAGGCGGCCCGACAACACGAGTACTTCGTCACCGTGGCCGCCGTCGGCACACTCGACCGGCGGTCCGTACTGGACGCCGTGGACCGGCTGCGTGACCAGGGCGTCGAAGGAATCATCGTGATCGCGCCGCAGACCTCCGCGATCGCCGCACTGGCGAACGTCCCCTCGGACGTGCCCCTGGTCGCGGTGGGCTGCGGGACCCACGCCGCGCTGGCCTCGGTGGCGGTGGACAACGAGGCCGGTGCCGAACTCGCCACCAACTACCTGCTGGACCTCGGCCATCGCACGGTGCACCACCTGGTCGGACCGCGTTCCTGGCTCGACGCGCAGGAACGCGAGGCCGGTTGGCGCGGCACCCTGGAAAAGCGGGGCGCCGCGGTGCCCGAGCCGCTCGCTGGTGTCGACTGGACGGCCCGCACCGGATACGAGCTCGGCCGGCGCGTCGCCGCCGACCCCGATGTCACGGCGGTGTTCTGCGCCAACGACCACATGGCGCTCGGCCTGCTGCGGGCCCTGCAGCAGGCAGGGCTGCGGGTGCCCGAGGACATCAGCGTGGTGGGTTTCGACGACATGCCGGAGACCGAGTACTTCGGCCCGTCGCTGACCAGCGTCCGCCAGGACTTCGACGAACTCGGCCGGCGCGCCCTGCGGTTACTGATCGAGATCGTCGGAGACCCCGACGCGGGGCTGCAGGTGGCCGACGAGACGCACCACATCGTCATCCCGCCCACCCTCGTGGTGCGCACCTCGGCGACCCGCCCCCGACCCTGAACGAGGGAGTCCGTATGGACTGCTGCCCATCAGCGTGACCTGAACATCAACTCAGCTGTGTACATTGCCAGTTGAGTATCCGACCTGACTGCTCGTCAGGCCTCCACCACCGCGCCGTCGGCCCCGCCCCACCGCCGCGACGAGCGCCTCCTGAGCCTCGTACCGCTCCGCCGTGGACCAACGCATCCCCCTCGCCGGGACGCTCCGGCATGCCCGTTCGCGGCCCCGTCCTCCCCACCCGCCCACCGCCGCTCCCGGCCGTGGGCTCGCCACCCCGACACGCCTAGAAGGGCGCAGATCAATGATGATCCGTAGCAGAAGGTCCCGCACCGCGATCGCCGCGACAGCGGTGCTCATCTCGCTCGCCGCCGCCGGCTGCTCCAAGAACTCCGGCAGCTCCTCCAGCCAGGCCGGCGCCGGCTCGTCGAGCCCCAGTGCGGCCCCGGTCGCCCTGTCCGGGTCGGTCACCTTCAACCAGACGAGCCTGGCCAAGCTCGACGCGGCGCTGAAGGCCGATCTGGCCGGCAAGGACCTGTCCAAGGTCGACATCGCGATGGTCGTGAACGTGGCCGCCGACTACTGGAAGGCGGGCCAGGTCGGCTTCCTCAAAGGCTGCTCCGACCTCGGCATCGCGAAGAGCAAGTGCACCTACTTCGCCCCGCCCAACGGCAAGTTGACGGAGCAGAACTCGGAGCTGGAGACGCTGCGCTCGCAGGGCGTGACCGGTTACTCGATCTCCGCGATCGACCCGACCTCCGCCGCCGGGACCATCCACACCGACGTGCAGAAGGGCATCGACGTCCTGGCGATCGACTCGCCGCTGCCGGGCACCGACGCCGCCTCGCTCTACCTGGGCACCCCGAACTACACCGCCGGCTTCCAGGCGGGCACCGCGATGAAGCAGGTGCTCGGCGGCAAGGGCAAGGTGGCGATCCTGGTCGGCTCGCTCACCGCGTCGAACGCCACCCAGCGCATCGCGGGCTTCGAGGCCGCCCTCAAGGGCACCCAGATCACGGTCGCGCAGAAGGTCAACGACAACCTCCAGGCCAGCACGGCGACTTCGGACGCCGAGACGATCCTGGCCAACAACCCCGATGTGAACGGCCTGTACGGCGTGTACTCCTACGACGGTCCCGCGCTCGCGCAGGCGGTCACCTCGGCGGGCAAGACCGCCTCCGTGCACATCGTCTCCGACGACTCCGACGCCCAGACGCTGAAGTTCATCCAGTCCGGCGTGATCTCCGGAACCGTCGTGCAGATGCCGTACCAGCAGGGCTACACCGGGGCGTACCTCCTGGCCGCGGAGAAGGTGCTGGGCAAGGCCAAGACGATGGCGATCGTCAAGCCGTACCTGGAGAAGGACGGCTCGACCCTGAGCTCCGGCGTGGGCCTGGTCACCAAGTCCGACCTCAGCGCCTACCAGTCCCTCGAGTCGCAGCTCGGGATCGGCTGAGCATGACGGCCACCCAGAACGCCCCGAGCCGCGCGATCACCGCGCGGCTGCGGGGAGTCCACAAGTCCTACGGGCCGGTCCGCGTCCTCGACCTGCCCGAACTCGACCTGTACGCCGGCCAGGTGATCGGCGTGGTGGGCGAGAACGGCGCCGGAAAGTCCACGCTGATGGGGACGCTGGCCGGCTCGGTCCACCGGGACGGCGGCGAGATCCTGGTCGACGGCCAGCCCCTCGTCGCGGGGTCCACCGAAGCGGCCGGGCAGCTCGGCATCGCCATGGTCTCGCAGGAGTTTCCGCTGGTCGGGCAGCTGTCGGTGGCGGAGAACCTGCTGCTGGGCCGTCGGCCGCGCAAGTCGAAGCGGCGGCTGCTCGTGGACCGTGCGGCACAGCGCGCCGAGGCCGAGGCGATGCTGGCGGAGATCGGCCTGTCCGCCGGGACGATCCCGGTCAGCCGGGAGGTGCGCACCCTTCCGGTGCCGACCCGGCAGATGATCGAGATTGCCAAGGCCTGGGGCCGCGAACCCAAGCTGCTGATCCTGGACGAACCGACTTCCTCCCTGGGCCCGGTCGAGGCCGAGATGGTCCTGGGCCTGGCCCGGCAACTCGCCGAACGCGGCGGCACGGTGCTGTTCATCGGGCACCGCCTGGACGAGGTCCGCGACATCAGCGACCGCGTCCTGGTGCTGCGCAACGGCAGGCTGGTGGCCGACCTCGAACCGGCCGAGGCCACCGAGGAACGGCTGATCCGGGAGATGGTGGGCGGTGAGGTCGCCCAGGGCGAGCCGAAGGCACCGCCCGCGACCAGCCCCGTCCTGCTGCAGGTCGAAGGCCTGACCGCGGACGGTCTGGGACCGGTCGACCTGGAGGTGCGCGAGGGCGAGATCCTGGGCGTCGCCGGGCTCATGGGCTCCGGCCGCAGCCGCCTCGTCCACACCATCGCCGGCGCGCAGCCCTCCACGGGCGGCCGGATGCTGCTGGGCGGCGAGTCCTACCATCCGCGCGGCGCGGGCGACGGCGTGGCGGCCGGGATCGCCCTGATCCCCGAGGACCGCAAGGAACAGTCCCTCGTGCTGTTCGCGTCGATCCGCTCCAACGTCCTCGTCTCCGTGCTCAAACGGATCAGCACCCGGGGCCTGCTCGGCCCGGGACGCGAGCGCGCCGAGGCCCGGAAGATCACCGAGAACGTCAACGTCCGGATGCAGTCGGTGGAGCAGCCGATCGGCTCCCTGTCCGGAGGCAACCAGCAGCGCGCCATCTTCGGCCGCGCCTTCGCCGCCGAACCGCGCCTGCTGCTGCTCGACGAGCCCACCCGTGGCGTGGACGTGGGCGCGAAGGCCGAGATCTACAAGCTGATCGACCGGGCGGCCGAACAGGGCATGGCGGTGGTGGCCGCCTCCTCCGAACTGGAGGAACTGCTGTGGATCTGCCACCGCATCGCGGTGATGAACCACGGCCGGGTCGTCACGGTCATCGACCGGGCCGACGCCACCAAGGAACGGATCATGACGGCCGCGGCCGGCACGCCCGCGCTCGACCGGAAAACCCCCGACCAGGAAGAACTGACGAACGGAGCCACAGCATGAGCGCGCAGAGCACGCTCGCACCCGAGGAGGCCGCGCCCAAGTCGCGACCGGCCGCAGCGACTCTCGCCCGTAAGCTCGCCGCCTCTCCGGAGGCCGGAGTCATCATCGCCTGCGTGCTGGTGTTCGTCGGGATCGCGGCCAACGCCGACACCTACACCGCGGTGGGCAACCTCCAGGTGATGGGGCGCGACCTGGCGCAGGTCGGCATCCTCGCCATCGGCGAGTCGCTGGTCATCCTCACCGGCGGCATTGACCTCTCGGTGGGCGCGCTGGCCGGCCTGGCCGGCATCCTCGCCGCCTGGATGAACGTCAACGAGGGCATGCCCGCGCCTCTCGCGATCCTTCTCACGCTGGTGATCACGGCCTGCGTCGGCCTGTGGCACGGCATCATGGTCACCCGCCTCAACGTGCCGCCGTTCGTGATCACCCTGGTGACCTACACCGTCGCGCAGGGCATGGCGCTCGCCATCACCAGCGGCTCACCCATCAACAACCTCGACCCGATGTTCAGCAACCTCAGCCAGTACTACATCGGCCAGATCCCGGTCCCCGCCCTGTTCTTCGTCGGCGCCGCCGCCGTCGCCTGGTTCGTCCTCGAACGCACCTACGTGGGCCGCCAGATCTACGCGGTAGGCGGCAACAAGGAAGCGGCCCGCCTCGCGGGCATCCCGACCGCCCGCCGCATCACCTCCACCTACATCGCCAGCGCCGTGCTCGCCGGTGTGGTCGGCATCCTGGTGATCGGCCGTATGAACGTGGCCGACCCCTCGGTCGGGGCGGGCTGGGAACTGACCGCGATCGCCGCCGCGGTGGTCGGCGGGATGTCCCTCTCCGGCGGCGAGGGCCGTATCGCCGGCATCGCGGCCGGCGCGATCCTGCTGGAGTTCATCACCAACGGCCTGCTCGCGCTCAAGGTCAGCCCGTACGACCAGCAGGTCGTCCAGGGAGCGGTGCTCGGCGTCGCCATCCTGCTCGACCGGGTGCGCGCCCGCTACTTCGGCAGAAGCCGGAGCTGAGCACCGACACGCCGGTCGACTCCGCCGCGGTCGCCTTCTCGGCGTCTTCAGGAACTCGAACGACGGTCGATATATCGAATAAGCCTGTACAGAGGAGGAGGCTGATGGTGAACAACGGGGACGAGACATCCGGCAACCCGGAACCCTGCGTCGTGGGAGTCGACTTCGGGACCCTGTCGGGCCGTGCGGTGGTGGTCCGGGTCCGCGACGGCGCGGAATTGGGGTCGGCGGAGCACGTGTACCGGCATGCGGTTTTGGACCGTGAGCTGCCGGACGGGACGCGGTTGCCTCCGGACTGGGCGTTGCAGGTGCCGTCGGACTACCTCGACGTGCTGCGCAAGGCGGTGCCGGAGGCGGTGGCTGCTGCTGGTGTCCGGCCTGAGCAGGTGGTCGGTATCGGGACGGATTTCACGGCGTGCACGGTGCTGCCGGTGCTCGCGGACGGCACCCCGCTGTCGGAGCTGCCCGAGTTCACGGGGCGTCCGCATGCTTACGTGAAGCTGTGGCGGCATCATGCCGCGCAGGGGCAGGCCGACCGGATCAACGCGCTGGCCGTGGAGCGCAAGGAGCCGTGGCTGGAGCGCTATGGCGGGAAGGTCTCCTCGGAGTGGGAGTTCGCCAAGGCGCTGCAGGTGCTGGAGGAGGATCCGGAGATCTACCGGCGGACGGAGCGCTGGGTGGAGGCGGCGGACTGGATCGTGTGGCGGCTGTGCGGGGCTTACGTGCGCAACGCGTGCACGGCCGGGTACAAGGGCCAGTACCAGGACGGCACTTACCCGTCTGGGGCCTATCTGGAGGCACTCAACCCCGGCTTCGCCGGGTTCGTGGCCGACAAGCTGGAGCACCCGATCGGGCAACTCGGCCAGGCCGCAGGGCGGTTGACGGCGGAGGCGGCGGGCTGGACGGGGTTGCCGGAGGGTATCGCGGTGTGTGTCGGCAACGTCGACGCCCACGTGACGGCACCGGCGGCGGGGGCGGTGGAGCCGGGGCAGATGGTGGCCATCATGGGCACCTCGACGTGCCATGTGATGAGTTCCGACCAGCATGGTGTGGTTCCGGGCATGTGCGGGGTGGTGGACGGGGGGATCCTGCCGGGCCTGTGGGGGTATGAGGCGGGGCAGAGCGGGGTCGGTGACATCTTCGCCTGGTTCGTGCGCACCGGCTTCCCCGCCGCGTACGCGGAGCGGGCCGCCGCGGCCGGCCAGGACCCGCACGCGTACCTGACCGGTCTCGCGGCCGGGCAGCAGGTCGGGGAACACGGCCTGGTGGCCCTGGACTGGCACAGCGGCAACCGGTCGGTCCTGGTCGACCACGACCTCAGCGGTGTGATCGTGGGCCAGACCCTCTCCACCCGCCCCGAGGACGTCTACCGGGCGTTGCTGGAGGCCACCGCCTTCGGCACCCGCACCATCATCGACGCCTTCGAGTCCGCCGGGGTGCCGGTCGACGAGCTGATCATCGCCGGGGGGCTGACGAAGAACGCGCTGCTGATGCAGATCTACGCCGACGTCACCCGCCGCCCGCTGAGCATCATCGCCTCCACCCAGGGCCCGGCACTGGGCGCGGCGATGCACGCCGCGGTCGCCGCCGGGGCCTACCCCGACATCCAGGCCGCCGCAGCCTCGATGGGCAAGGCCGACCGCGGCGTGTACCAGCCCGACCCGCAGCGGGCTGTGGCCTACGACCGCCTCTATGCCGAATACCGGCTGCTGCACGACTACTTCGGGCGCGGCACCAACGACGTCATGCACCGCCTGCGCCGTCTGCGTGCCGAGGCCTCCGCCTGAACCACCCTTTGTGAAAGGACATCGCCATGACGAGCCAACCGCAGCCCTTCGACAGCCGTGAGGTGTGGTTCCTGACCGGCAGCCAGCACCTGTACGGGGAGGAGACCCTGGCGCAGGTGGCCCAGCAGTCCCGGCAGATCGCCGAGCGCCTCGACGCGGCCGCGGAGATCCCGCTGCGGATCGTGTCCCAGCCCGTCCTGAGTGACGCCGAGTCGATCCGCCGGATATGCCTGGAAGCCAACGCGTCGGACGCCTGCGTCGGCGTGATCGTGTGGATGCACACCTTCTCCCCGGCCAAGATGTGGATCGCCGGCCTGAGCGCGCTGGACCGGCCGGTGCTGCACCTGCACACCCAGTACAACCTGTCGCTGCCCTGGTCGAGCATCGACATGGACTTCATGAACCTCAACCAGGCCGCCCACGGCGACCGCGAGTTCGCCCACATCGAGGCCCGGGTGGGGGTGAACCGGAAGATCGTCGCCGGGCACGCCACCGACCCCCGCGTCGTCAGACGCATCGCCGCCTGGTCCCGCGCCGCGGCCGGCCGGCAGGCAGCCCGCTCCCTGCGGCTGGCCCGGTTCGGGGACAACATGCGCGAGGTCGCGGTCACCGAGGGCGACAAGGTCGAGGCCCAGCTGCGTTTCGGCTACTCCGTCAACACCTACGCCGTCAACGACCTCGTCGCCGTCGTCGACGCCGTCGAGCCCAAGGCGGCGGCCGAACTGGCCGAGGAGTACCTGCACTCCTACGACGTGGTCCCCGCCCTCCGCCCCGGCGGCATCCGCCACGACGCCCTGCTGTATGCCGCCCGGCAGGAGCTGGGCCTGCGCGCCTTCCTCACCGACGGCCGCTTCACCGCCTTCACCACCAACTTCGAAGACCTCGGCGGCCTGCGCCAGCTGCCCGGCCTTGCGGTGCAGCGGCTGATGGCCGACGGCTACGGCTTCGGCGGCGAGGGCGACTGGAAGACCGCCGCCCTGCTGCGCACCCTGAAGGTCATCGGCCACGGCCGTCCCGGCGGCACCTCCTTCATGGAGGACTACACCTACCACCTCGGCCCCGGCGAACCACGCATCCTGGGCGCCCACATGCTGGAGGTCTGCCCCTCCCTCGCCGCCGCCCGCCCCAGCTGCGAGATCCACCCCCTGTCCATCGGCGGCCGCGAGGACCCCGTCCGCCTGGTCTTCGACGCCGCCCCCGGCCCCGCCCTCGTCGTCGGCCTCGCCGACCTCGGCGACCGCTTCCGGCTGACCGCCAACAGCGTCGACGTCGTCGCCCCCAGCCGCCCCCTGCCCCAACTGCCCGTCGCCCGCGCGGTATGGAAACCCCGCCCCTCGCTGGCCGAGTCCGCGGAGAGCTGGCTGCTGGCCGGCGCTCCCCACCACACCGTCCTGACCTCCGCCGTCGACCCGGAGAGCCTGAGCGACTTCGCCGCCATGACCGGCGTCGAACTGCTGACCATCGACGAGCACACCAGCACCGAACAGTTCGCCAAGGAGATCCGCTGGAACGCCGCCTACCACCGACTGGCCCAGGCCCTGTGATGGCACGCCTGCACGAGGAGGTCCTGGCCGCCAACCTCGCCATCCCCCACGTCGGCCTGGCCACCCTGACCTGGGGCAACGTCAGCGGCGTCGACCGCGAGGCGGGGGTGTTCGTCATCAAGCCCTCCGGCGTGCCCTACGACAGCCTCACCCTCGACGACCTGGTCACCGTGCGCCTGTCCGACGGGGCCGTGGTCGCAGGGCACCTGCGTCCCTCCACCGACACCGAGACCCACCGCAGCCTCTACCTCGCCTTCCCCTCCATCGGCGGCATCACCCACACCCACTCCACCCACGCCGTCGCCTTCGCCCAGGCCCACCGCGACATCCCCGTCCTGGGCACCACCCACGCCGACACCTTCAACGGCCCCATCCCCGTCACCCGCGACCTCACCCCCGCCGAATGCGCGGCCGACTACGAGTACAACACCGGCCGCGTCATCGTCGACCTCCTGCACGGCGACGACCACCGCGCAGCCGAGGTCCCCGCCGCGCTGGTCGCCGGGCACGGCCCCTTCACCTGGGGCACCACCGCCCGCACCTCCCTGGAACACGCCATCATCTGCGAGGCCGTCGCCGACATCGCCCTGCACACCCTCTCCCTCAACCCCACCACCCCACCCCCACCCCACCTCCTCCAACGTCACTACACCCGCAAACACGGCCCCAACGCCTACTACGGCAACCCGGACAAGACGCCGACCTCCAGCTGAGCCGGCGCGGTCGTGCGCAGCAGCCCGGCCGGCAGCTGCCCGCAGGGGCTCGTAGCCCGATCGTCCGGCACTCGTTCGTCCTCACGCGCTCCGCCCGTCCCGGTGGCCGTGACCACCGAAACGCCGAGGGAGTGACCGTGGTGGCGATGCATGCCGACGATCGCGAACCAGCGTCCGCGCAGCTTCTCAAGGGCCAGAAGGCGCTGGTGACCGGAGCCGACTCGGGTATCGGCCTGGCTACCGCGATCGCCCTGGGCCGGGCGGGCGAGCCGAGCAGGACATCGCACCGCCCCGGCCGGAGTCGGTCGCCTCCGTTGTCCGGTCGGTGAGGGATCGCAGCCACGGCGGGCGGTCGTCGTCCAGCGGCCGGGCCCGCGGCCATCTTGCCGCGGTTCGCGGCCGGGTGGAGTTCGTCGCCCTCCAGGAAAGGCACCGTGCTGCATTCGATGCGGGTCCAGCCGAGTTCCCCAGAACAAGTCGGGGCTCAGGAGACGGCCGGGCCGGTGATGTACCGGCCCTGCTCGTCGTACGGCCACACGTTGGGCACGCAGCCGTGCATGCCCTTGATCTGCTGCATCATCGCGGGCGCCGGCTTTCCGGGGCCCGGGCAGCCGGCGTGGCCGTGGCCGAGGAAGTGGCCGACCTCGTGGTTGATGATCAGCGCGCGGTAGGCGGTGACGTCCTTGGCGTAGACGGGGGTGGCCAGCAGCCAGCGTTTGAGGTTGACCATCACGTCGTTGGAGACACGGCAGTTGACCTCGCCCTTGGTCTGCAGTCCGTAGGCACCGCAGATCCTGTCCACGGTCCGGGGTGTCGCGATCTTGACGGCGAAGTCGGCGGTGCCGCCGGAGACGCGCTGGAACGCCGAGTGTCCGTCGGCCGTCCAGCCGCGCCGGTCGGCGAGGATGCGCTCGACTTCCTCTGCGGCGGCCCGGGGGGACACGTCTAGGCCGTCCTCCACCTCGACCCGGTAACGCCATACCTTGCCGGTGCCGACCGTGGGGCTGGTGCCGGGCGCGGTGGTGAACGTACCCGGGCCCGTGGCCGGGATCACCTTCGGGGAGGGAGACGCCGAGGGGTTGTGGCTGGGGGAGGGCTTGCTGGTGTGGGACGGCGTGGGGGCCTTGGACCCGGCCTGGGTGTGTTCGCGGGCCGGTGCGTCCGCCTGGTCGTCGCCGTGGCCGGGAGCGGTCCAGCCCACGGCCGCGAAGCCCGCTGCGCCCAGCACGGCGATCGCGGCGACACCTCCCCACAGCCGTCCTCCCTTCCGTCCGTTCACCACGGCGTGGGCTGGGCCGCTGGGACGGCGGCGGCTGCTGGATCGAGTTGCTTTGTGCGCGGTCATGGTGGCTTAGGTTGTGACCGCTTTGTGATCGAACCTGGCCCGAAGGGTAACGAAAAGATAACGCCCATCCGGTTGGCCGCTCATGTGATCATCCGGTAACAGAACCCCGGCCGGGCGCGGGACGTGCCGATACTGAGCCCATGCCACGTGTACTGCTGATCGAAGACGACCGCGCCGTGCGGGAGGGAGTCGCCCTGGCCCTGCGTCGGCAGGGGCACGAGGTCGGTACCGCCGTGACGGGGGAGGAGGGGCTCCAACAGGCCCGCTCCTTCCGGCCGGACGTCGCGGTGCTGGACCTGATGCTGCCCGGCATGCCCGGCCTGGACGTCTGCCGTGCGCTGCGTGACCTCGACCAGACGCTGCCGATCATCATGGCCACCGCGCGGGGCGACGACGAGGACATCGTCGTGGGGCTGGAGGCCGGAGCCGACGACTACGTGGTCAAGCCCGTGCAGGCGCGGGTCCTGGAAGCCCGCATCCGCGCCGTACTGCGCCGGGCGGCCCAGGCGCCGGGCGACGGCGGCATACCGAAACTCGACACGTACGGAGACCTCACCGTCGACCGGGCCGGCTTCTCGGTCGCCCTGCGCGGTGTGCCCGTGGCGCTCGCCGCCTCCGAACTGCGCCTCCTGCTGACCCTGTCCGCCTCGCCCGGGCAGGTCTTCAGCCGGCAGCAACTGCTGGAGGCGGTCTGGGAGCACAGCTACCACGGCGACGCGCGTCTGGTGGACGCCTGCGTCAAGCGGCTACGCGCCAAGATGGGCGAGCCCCGCTACATCGAGACCGTGCGCGGCTTCGGCTACCGGTTCGCCGCACAGTGACCCGCACTCGCAGGGCCCGCGTCCGCGGGCTGTCCGCCCGGCGCTCCAGAGTGCCCCAACTGCTCGGACTGCGCACCCGGTTGGTTCTCGCGTTCGCGCTCGTGGCGGCGCTCACCGCGACCACGACCGGCGCCCTGACCTTCCGCGAGGCGCGCACCGGTGTGCTCCAGCAGAGCCAGGACGCGGTGATCTCACAGCTGCGCGCCCAGGCCAACCGGCTCGCCCCCGACCTCGACATACCGCCCACCCAGGACGGGCTGCGGCGGTTCGCGTCCGACGTCGCGGCCTCCGAACCGTCCGGTGCCTGGCGGGTCATGGTGACCTACGGCGAGTTGAGCGCGACGTCCGCCGCAGGCGATCGGTTCGCGGAACTGACGCCCGCGCTGCGCGAGGCCGTGCGCTCCAGCGTGGCGACCGTCTTCCAGCGGGTCCGCACCGGTGACCACACCTCCCTCGTCGTCGGCATGTCCGTGGCGTTCACGACCGGCGCCGCGTCGGGTCTGCGGATCTTCCTGACCGTCCCCCAGGCAACGGAACAGGCCTACGTCGACGCCCTGGTCGCGGCCGTCGAACGGGCCACCGTGCCCGCCCTCGTCCTGGCGGTGCTCCTCGCGCTCCTCGCCGCCCGCGGCGTCCTACGCCCGGTGCGCGCGCTGCGCAGCGCCACCCGCAGCATCGCCGAGGGACGCCTCGACACCCGCCTCGCCGTCAACGGCTCCGACGAACTGGCCGACCTGTCGCACACGTTCAACGAGACGGCCGCCGCCCTGGAGGCGTCGGTGGCCGAACTGCGCGGCATGGAGGCCCGCGCCCGCCGGTTCGCCGCCGACGTCTCGCACGAACTGCGCACCCCGCTGGCGGCCATGTCGGCGGTCACCGACGTCCTCGACGAGGACGCCGCCCGCCTCGACCCGGACACCGCCACCGCGGTCCGTCTGATCAGCGAGGAGACCGTGAAACTGGCCCGCCTGGTGGACGACCTGATGGAGATCTCCCGCTTCGACGCGGGCGCCGCGGTGCTGCACCTGGACGAGATCGACCTCGCCGAGTCACTGCGCCGCACGCTCGCCGCCCGCGCCTGGACCGACGTGGTGGACACCGAACTGCCGCCGCCCGACACCCTGCGCGGACGCGTCGACCCGCGCCGCCTCGACGTGGTCGTGGCGAACCTCGTCGGCAACGCCCTCCGGCACGGCGCCCGCCCGGTCCGGCTGCGCCTGAGCGGCTCGACCGGGACAGAGCCCCGTGCCGTCATCGAGGTGCTGGACAGCGGCCCCGGCATTCACGCCCATGTCCTGCCCCACGTCTTCGAACGGTTCTACAAGTCCGACGCCGCCCGCACCCGTACCGAGGGCAGTGGACTCGGCCTCGCGATCACCGCCGAGAACGTCCGCGTCCACGGCGGGACCGTGCGCGCCGCCAACCGGCCGGAGGGCGGCGCGGTCTTCACCGTAGAACTCCCGCTGCACAACGAGGAGAACCGGTGACCACACCCGTACGCCGCTGGGCGTCCGTGATGCTGATACCGGCCCTGGGCCTGCTCGCCTCCTGCGGCATCCCCACCACCGGAGTGGTGCAGTCCGGCGTCCCCGCGAGCGGGCTCGTGCCGACCATCCGGGTCTACTACGTCACCGGCGACGTCCTCTACGGCGTCTCCCGCCGGACCGCGGCGCCCCCCGACGCCGAGTCGGCGATCCAGGTGCTGCTCAAAGGTCCCACCCCGGGCGAACAGTCCGCGGGCCTGAGGTCGCTGCTGCCCTCCGTGGCGTCGTCCCCTCCCACGGCTCTCTTCCCCAGCGAAGCGCCCACCCTGGACCAGAGTGCGGCCGCCGAGACAACGAAGTGGGTGCAGGTCACCTCACACAGGGACCGCGTGGACATCCGGCTCACCGTCGCGATGGGCAACAAGACCGACCTCGCCGCCGCGCAGCTCATCTGCACGGCCCTCGCGGCCGAGCGCGTCGGCGCCCCCGGAACCAGGCCCCTGCCCGTCACCGTCACGGCTGCGGAGGGCCGCGAGATCCGGTCCTCCGACACCGCATGCCCGGACTGAACGAAGGGTCGCCGTACGGGCGGCATCATGCGCCCGTAGTACACGAAGCGAACGTACGCAGTAGGTTACTTGAGTTACGCAACAAGATGGTAAAGTGGATCGCATGGCCACTCCACCGCTCCCCGAACTCCCCGACACCCCCGCGTCCGAGGAGGTCATCGAGATCGAGCGCGCGCTCACCCGCATCACCTACCTGAGCACCCGCGCCCGCCAGCACGAGCGGCTGATGGCACTGGCCGGCGTGCCCCTCGACCGCGCCGCCGTGGCGCTGCTGCGACAGGTCGCCGACTCCGAGCCACTGCGCCCCGGCGAACTCGCCACCCGCCTCGGCGTGGAGGCCTCGCACGTCACCCGCACCGTGCAGCAACTGCAGAAGTCCGGCTACGTCACCCGCGTCCCCGACCCCGACGACCGCCGCGCCCAGCGCATCCAGCTCACCGAGGCCGGACAGCAGGCCATCGCCCGCGTCCGCGACGCCGGCGCCCGCGGCATGCAGCTCGCCCTGTCCGACTGGTCGGCGGAGGAACTGCGCCAGCTGGCCACGCTCTTCCACCGCATGGTCGACGACTTCCTCACCTACGCCATCGACGAGGAAACCGAGCACACCACCGTCTGACGCCCGTCACACCGACATCGCACGCCGACCGGCCGGCCGCGCCCCCGCCGAGGGTTCCCGCAGACCCCACAGCAGCAGCCGGCCCAGCGCCGGCAGCGCGATCAGCGGCAGCAACGCCGTCCGCAGCGACGTCACGTCGGCCAACGCCCCCAACGCAGGAGCGGCCAGCCCACCCACACTCACCGTCAGTCCCAGCGTGACCCCGCTCGCCGTCCCCACCCGGCCCGGCAGGAAGTCCTGACCGAGCGTGACGTGCAGCGAGAACGGCACATACAGCCCGGCCGAGGTCAGCGCCACGAACAGATACACCACCGGCCCCGGCACCAGCACCACGCCCGCCACCGCCAGAACAGTCAGGGCGTACGAGCGCCGCACCACCGCCAGCCGTCCGTACCGGTCGGCCAGCCGGCCCCCGGCCACCGTGCCCACGGCACCCCCGACGTACAGCACGAACAGCGCGGCCGTACCGGCCGCCTCCCCGCCGCCCGAGCGCTGACGCACGTACAACGAAATGAACGCACTCAGGCCGACGAAGACGATCGACCGGCACACGATCGCCCCGGACAGCCGCAGGAACGACGGCCAGTCGTCCTCGCCGTTCGCCATCGCCTCACGGGTGAGCCCCCCTCCGCTCCCGGACCGGCGAACCCCCGCCGCGCACAGTGCGGCCCCCGCCAGTGCCGGCAGCACCAGCAGGGGAGAGGCGTGCAGGCCACCGGTGCCCACGACGGCCGCGACCAGCAGGGGCGCCGTCGCGAAGCCGAGATTGCCGCCCAACGCGAACCAGCTCATCGCCGTGTTGCTGCCGCCCGCCGCCGTACGAGCCGCCCGCGCCGCTTCCGGATGGTAGGCGGCGACCCCGATCCCCGACACGGCGACCGCCGCCAACGTCGGCCCGTACGAGCCGACGACCCCGCACAGCGCGACTCCCGCACCACCGGTCACCGCACTCACCGGCAGCAGCCACGGCATCGGCCACCGGTCGGTCAGCACCCCGAACAGCGGCTGCACCACCGACGACAGCAGCGAGGCAGCCAGCACGACGCCCGACGCGGCGGCGTAGGTGTAGGCGCGCTCGCCGACGAAGAACGGCACGAGCGCGGCGACGGCTCCCTGATACACGTCCACACAGGCGTGACTCAGGGACAGCAGGGCGAGGGGACGACCGCGGTGAAGAGGCACCCCGCGATCGTCGCGGCACCCCCCTCTGGCCCGCTTCCGATAATCTGCCTGTCTGTGTCGAACATCCGCCACGCGCCGAAGGCGCCCACCCGCGTCCGCACCTTGGCCGCCGGCGAACGCATCGACGCCCACCACCACGACGAACACCAGATCGTCTACGCCGGCTCAGGCGTCGTCACCGTCACCACCGACGCCGGCACCTGGTTCGCCCCCGGCACCCGCGCCCTGTGGGTCCCCGCCCACACCGTCCACGCCCACCGCGCCCGCGGCCACCTCGAGCTGCACCTCGTGGGCCTGCCCGCCCACGACAACCCGCTCGGCCTCGACGCCCCCACCGCCCTCGCCGTCAGCCCTCTCCTGCGCGAACTGATCCTCGCCTACACCCACGACCCCGACGACGACACCCCCGAACGCCACCGCCTGCTCGCCGTCCTGCGCGACCAACTGCGCGTCTCACCCCAGCAGCCCATGCGCCTGCCCACCCCCACCGACCCCCGCCTGACCGCCGTCTGCGCCCTCGTCCACGCCAACCCCGCCGACCCCCGCACCCTCGCCGCCCTCGGCGCGGCGACCGGAACCGGCGAACGCACCCTCAGCCGCCTCTTCCGCGGAGAGCTCGGCATGACCTTCCCCCAGTGGCGCACCCAGTCCCGCCTCTACCACGCCCTGCGCCTGCTCGCCGACGACACCCCCGTCACCACCGTCGCCCACCACTGCGGCTGGTCCTCCACCAGCGCCTTCATCGACGTCTTCCGCCGTCACCTCGGCTACACCCCGGGCGCCCACCGCCACCGCCCGTAGAACCGAGGCCCGCGCGGAGGTGACTCTTACCGTCCGGCTAGTATCCCGCGGCAGGCCCCCCAGAGGAGGAACCGTGCCACGGTCCGAACGCTCACCCCTGCTGCTCGCCGGTCTCTTGGCCACCGCCGGAGTAGCCCACTTCGCCGCACCACGCCCCTTCGACGCCACCATCCCCGAGGCCCTGCCCGGCACCCCGAGGACCTGGACCTACGCCAGCGGCGCCGCCGAACTCGCCCTCGCCGCCGGCCTCGCCCTGCCCCGCACCCGCAAGACCGCCGCCCTCGCCGCGGCCGCGTTCTTCGTCGGTGTCTTCCCCGCCAACGTCAAGATGGCCATCGACTGGCGCCACCGCCCCACCCCCCACAAGGCAGCCGCCATCGGACGACTGCCCCTGCAGCTGCCCCTCGTCCTGTGGGCCCGCAGCATCGCCAAGAGTGGGGAGAGCCAGGCATGAGCGAGCGCATCACCGTCGGCGACAAGGTCGACGACTTCGAACTGCCCGACGAGACCGGCACCCCCCGCACCCTCTCCGCACTGCTCGCCGACGGACCCGTCGTCCTCTTCTTCTATCCCGCGGCCCTGAGCGCCGGCTGCACCGCCGAGGCGTGCCACTTCCGCGACCTCGCCGCCGAGTTCGCCGCCGTGGGCGCCCACCCCGTCGGCATCAGCGGCGACACCGTCGAACGCCAGCAGGAGTTCTCCGGCCGCCACACCCTCGGCACGCCCCTCCTCTCCGACGCCGACGGCACCATCCGCGAGCGCTTCGGTGTCAAACGAGGCTTCAACCTCGCCCCCACCAAACGCGCCACCTTCGTCATAGCCCAGGACCGCACCGTCCTGGAGATCATCCGCAGCGAACTCCGCATGAACACCCACGCGGACCGCGCCCTGGCGGCCCTGCGGACCCACCAGAAGTGACACCCGCGCAACGCGCGACCCCCCGGGGTCGCGCGTTTCGGTTGAAGCGGTGCGACAAAAGAACCATCCTGAACTATATGGAGCATGGCTCTGCTGCGGTGATCGTCGATGCCGGGGGCATGGTGACGGGGTGGAGCGAGGGTGCCCGGCGACTGACCGGATACACCGCCGACGACGTCGTCGGGCGGGCTGTTCGGGATCTGGTCGTCGAGGCGCCGTCGGCCGAGGCCTTGGCAGCGCTCGCCGGGAGGGTGGTGGTGCGGCATCGGGACGGCTCGAGTGTCAGCCTCGACGCGCGGGCCTGTCCCGTCACCGGTGAGGGCGGTGCGGCGGCCGGGCACGTGATCACGGCCGAGGCGGCCGGCGGGACGCGGGAGTCGGAGCTGCTGGCCGCCCGCGCCTTTCAGCAGGCGTCGATGTCGATGTCGGTGTTCGACACGCGCCAGCGCTATCTGCGGCTCAACGACGTGGCATGCCGGGTCATGGGAGTGCCGGAGGACGCCCTGCAGGGGCGGCACTTCTCGGACACCGTGGCGGACGCCGAGCACAGCCGTGGCTTCCTGGCCCATCTGCGCCAGGTCGCCGAGACCGGCCGGCCCACCCGGTACGAGAGCTACGCCGGCGCCCCCGCCCTCAACCGTGATCAGGCCTGGACCACGGACATGTGGCCGCTGCGGGACGACTCGGGCGCGGTGTGCGCGGTCGCGCTGGCGGCCTTCGACAGCACCGAGCAGTACTGGGCGCGTGAGCGTCTGGCGCTGCTGAACGAGGCGGCGGCGTCGATCGGGACCACGCTGGACGTGGTCCGTACCGCGGAAGAGCTCGTGGAGCTGCTGGTGCCGCGGTACGCGGACTTCGCGAGCGTGGATCTGCTCGACTGGGTGCTGGCCGCGGAGGAGCGGCCCGCACTGCCGGACATCGACATCGTTCTCCGCCGCGTCGCGCACGGCTCGGTGACGGAGGGGACGCCGGAGGCGGCGGTGCGTATCGGGGACGCGGACTTCTACCCGTCGTTCTCGCCGCCGGCGATGGCTCTGCGTGCGGGGCGGGCAATCGTCAGCCAGGCGGGGGAGCCGGAGTTCATGCGGTGGGTCGCTGAGCGCAATGCCCGCGCTCCGGCGGGTCGCCCCCGGCGCAGGGGTGTGCACTCGATGCTGGCGGTGCCGTTGCGGGCGCGCGGTACGACGCTGGGTGTGGCGGTGGGCGTACGGATCGCGAATCCGGACGACTTCGGGGACGACGACGTCGTACTGGCGGAGGAGCTGGCCAGCCGTGCGGCCGTGTGCGTCGACAACGCCCGTCGGTTCGCGCGCGAGCGCAGCACGGCGTTGGCGCTGCAGAACAGTCTGCTGCCGAAGGGCCTGCCCGGACAGGCCGCGGTGGAGGTGGCGCACCGATACCTGCCCTCGGGTGCGCTGGTCGGGATCGGCGGCGACTGGTTCGACGTGATCCCGTTGTCCGGCAGCCGTGTCGCGCTGGTCGTCGGGGATGTCGTGGGGCACGGCATTCCCTCGACGGCGACGATGGGCCGGCTGTGTACGGCCGTACGCACGCTGGCGGACGTGGATCTGCCGCCGGACGAGCTGCTCACCCACCTCGACGACCTCGTCACCCATCTGGCCTCGGGTGACAGCGGTGACGAGGTCGCTGAGCTGGGGGCCACCTGCCTGTACGCGGTCTACGACCCCGTCTCGCGGCGGCTGAACGTCGCGGCCGCCGGCCATCCGGGGCCGGCGCTGTTGTTGCCGGACGGTACGGCGAGCCTGATCGAGATGACGGCCGGGCCGCCTCTGGGCGTCGGTGGTCTGCCGTTCGAGGCGATGGAGCTGGAAGTACCCGAGGGCGCGGTGGTGGCCCTGTACACCGACGGTCTGATCGAGGACCGCGACCGGGATGTCGACCATGCCACCGCCGAGCTGTGCCGTGCGCTGACCGCCCCCGTCGACACGTTGGAGGCGCTGTGCGACACGGTGCTGAAGGCGGTGCTGCCGGAGGACCCCAGTGACGACGTGGCGCTGCTGCTGGCCCGCACCCGGGCGCTGGGCGCGGACCAGGTGGCCACCTGGGACATCACGCCCGACCCGGAGCGGGTGGCCGCGGCCCGGCAGGCCGCCACCGAGCAGTTGTCGGCGTGGGGTCTGGACGAGGCGGCGTTCGTGACCGAGCTGGTGGTCAGCGAGCTGGTCACGAACGCCATCCGCTACGGCGCCCCGCCCATCCAGCTGCGGTTGATCCGCGACCGCACGCTGATCTGCGAGGTCTCCGACGGCAGTTCCACCTCACCGCATCTGCGCCGGGCCCATGCCTTCGACGAGGGCGGCCGCGGGCTGCTGCTGGTCGCCCAGCTCACCCACCGCTGGGGCAGTCGGCAGACCGGCCGGGGCAAGACGATCTGGGCGGAGCAGCCGCTGCCTCCGGGCTGATCACTGGAAGGAGCAGCCGGGGTTGGGCACGTCCTCCGAGTAGGGGGCGCCGTGCGGGAGGACGTAGAGGACGTCGAGGACGAGCGGGGTGGCGCCCTCGTTGCGGCCGAGGTGGACGTCGCCGGGGCCGCCGGGTTCGCGGACGGTGGTGCCCGTCGGGTAGACGCCGTCCTCGGCGCAGTCGGAGTGGTAGTGGCTGAGGGTGCCCTGGCGGACGAAGCCGTAGACGGGGCCGTCGTGGTAGTGCCAGCCGGTGGCCTGGCCGGGCGGGACCGTGATCTCGCGCAGGACGTAGTCGGTGTCGCCGACGGTGGTCTGGCTGATGAGCTTGGCGGTCACCCCTGGGCCGGGCGGTGTGGCGCCTGCCGTACCGGAGATGGTGAGGGTTGTGGTGGTGACGATCGCGCCGACGAGGGCGGAGCGGAGCGCGGTGCGCATGCGAGGGCCTCTCTGGACATGGGGGGAAGATCGAGTACCGCCGTGAACATAGAGCCCCGGGAGGGTGGTTGGGGCCGGAACGGATCAATCCGGCGGGGAAGCGGTCTGGTGGGCCCGATTCCGTGCCGACTGGTCCGTGCGTGCACCCTCGATTTAGAAAATTGCCGCTTTGGGAACACGTAGCTGCGTAATTCGACGACCTGCGGCGATGTGAGGCGGTGACGTGCAGGTGAGCGACGCCCTGCGTCGGTCGCGCCGACATCCCGGTACCGGACCCGGCGGCAGCCGCGGCCCGCGTCGGATGCGGTACGTCGTGCTGGGCAGCCGGCCGGCCCGCGGATACGGGACGGTGGCCCGTGCGCGCAGGGCGTCGGCATCCGCGCCGGGGGCCGCGAACGGCGTGGACGTGCATCACGGGCTGAAGGTCGGTGCCGCCTACGCCTGGCGGCTGCTGGTGCTCGGGGCGGCCGTGTACGCGGGCTTCGTGATTCTGGGACGCCTGCAGCTGGTCGCCGTCGCTTTGTTCCTCGCCCTGGTCGTGACCTCCGTACTGCGTCCCCTCGCCGATCTGCTGGCACGATGGCTGCCGAGGTCGCTCGCGGTGGTGGTGAGCGTCGTGGGAAGCCTGGTGCTGTTCCTGGGACTGCTGGCGCTGGTCGGTGAGCTGGTGGCGAGCGAGTGGGACCAGCTCGGGCGGGAGTTCAGCGGGGGCATCGGGCGCATCGAGCGATGGCTGCAGGGAGCTCCGTTCCATGTGAGTCGCTCGGTGACGTCAAATCTTCAGGGCAAGGTCAACACCTTCGTGTCGGAGCACCGCTCCACGTTGATCACCAGCGCGGTGAGCGGTGCCGGGCGGCTCGTGGAGGTGCTGACCGCGGGGGTGCTGGCGCTGTTCTGCTCCTTGTTCTTCATCCATTCCGGCGACCGGTTCTGGCACTGGTTCCAGGAGTTGCTGCCGCAGCAGGCCCGGGACCCCTGGAACCGTGCGGGTGGCGCGGCGTGGCGGACCTTCGCCGGGTACACGCGGGGCATCGTGATCGTGGCGGCCACCAACGCGGTGCTGGTCGGCATCGCCCTGTTCGTGCTGCGGGTGCCGTTGGCGCTGCCGCTGACGTTGCTGGAGTTCTTCGCAGCGTTCATCCCCCTGGTGGGATCGCCCATCGCGCTGGGCGTGGCCACGGTGGTCGCGCTGGCGTCGCGCGGGCCGGTCATCGCGATCGTGGTCCTCGCGCTGATCGTCATCGTCGGCCAGATCGAGGGCCATGTACTGCATCCGCTGGTGATGAGCTGGGCGGTGCGGCTGCATCCGGTCGTGGTGGCGGTCTCGGTGATCGCCGGCAGCATCCTGGCGGGGGTGATCGGCGCGGTCGTCGCCGTGCCGATGGTGTCGGTGGCCTGGGCGGTCCACCGCGAACTGCGCGCCCCCGCCGGCCCGAGGCAGAGACGAGCGGACACCTAGCGATCACCTGGCGACCCGCTACGCCTGGTCGCCGTCGTCGGCGGCGACCTGGGCGAGCGTACGGCCGCTGCTGACCGAGCGGGCCCGGCGCGGATCCGGCGTGCCGTGCCCGGAGGCCTTCGCGCTGCCGGTCCGCACCAGCAGCCAGGCCTCTTCCCGGTCGCCGTCCCTGCCGCCGCGGAACCGGGTGAGGGCGTACTCGCCGTGCAGTTTGGAGCCCTTGAGGCGGAAGCGGGCGTGTCCGCCCTCCAGGGACTCCTCGAAGTCGACGGGCCGCCCCTTGCGGTCGTGGCTGAGCGGTTCGTAGGTGCCGTGGTCCCACACGATCACCGTGCCTCCGCCGTACTCGCCCCGCGGGATCACGCCCTCGAAGTCCTCGTACTCCAGGGGGTGGTCCTCGGTGGGCACGGCGAGCCGCTTGTCGTGCGGGTCGTCGGAGGGGCCCTTGGGGATGGACCATGACTTCAGTACGTCGCCGACCTGCAGCCGGAAGTCGAAGTGCAGGGTGCTGGCGTCGTGGATCTGCACGACGAACCGCGGCTCGTCCCCCGAGGCGGCCGACCGCCCCCGTGGCTCCCTGGTTCGCTGGAAGTCGCGCTTGTCGTGGTAGTCCCGCAGCCGGTCCCGCTCGCCCACCTGGGGCTCCTTCCACGCGCCCTGATCCTCGCGGCCGTCCGAGTACCCCGCGCGGTGGCTCAGAACTCCTCGTGCACCGCCGGGTCGCCGCCCAGGCGCCGGTGGGCGCGGTCGGAGACGGCTGCCAGCTGGTCGGCGTCGAGCTCGAAGCCGAAGATGTCGAGGTTCTGCCGTTGCCGCTCGGGGTCGGAGGACTTCGGGATGGGCAGCGCGCCGAGCTGGGTGTGCCAGCGCAGCACGACCTGCCCGGGTGTCACGCCGTGGGCCTCGGCGATGGCGACGAGGGCAGGGTCCTCGAGGAGGCTGCTGCCCCGGCCGAGCGGGCTCCAGCTCTCGGTGACGATGCCGTTGGCACTGTGGAAGGCGCGCAGCTGTTCCTGCGGGAAGAGCGGGTGCAGCTCGATCTGGTTCACCGAGGGCAGCACACCGGTCTCCTTCTCCAGCCGTTCGATGTGTTCGGCGGTGAAGTTGGAGACGCCGATGGAGCGGACGAGTCCGTCCTCGCGGAGCTTGATCATGGCGCGCCAGGAGTCGACGTACTTGTCGACGCGGGGGAGCGGCCAGTGGATCAGGTACAGGTCCACGTACTCCAGGCCCAGCCGCCTGCGGGACTCCTCGAAGGAGGCGAGTGTCTCCTCGTGGCCGTGGTGACGGCCCGGCAGCTTCGTCGTGACGACGACCTCCTCGCGCGGGATGCCGCTGCGGGCGATGCCGAGGCCGACTCCCGACTCGTTGCGGTAGTTGGTCGCCGTGTCGACCAGGCGGTAGCCCGTCTCCAGAGCCCCGGCCACGGCGCGTTCCGCCTCCGCGTCGCTCATCGGCCAGGTGCCCAGGCCGATGGCGGGGATCGTCGTGCCGTCGTTGAGCGTGTACGTCGGGATGCTGACCACGGGGGGACCTTTCCTGGACTGCGCCGGACCTCCAGCCTCGCGGACGAGGTGGGTCTGATCAAACGCGGTGGCCGGGGACGTGGGAGGGGTGGCCCGGGCCGATGGGCGTCGGCCCGGGCCACCCGGCGCTGTCACCTGCCGTAGCCGGCGGCGGTGATGTTGGCCTGTACGGCGTTCTCGGTGGCGTCCGAGGGATAGCCGGAGGTCATGACGCCTTCGTAGAAGGTGCCTTGGGCGCCCTTGCTGTTGTCGCCGCCGATGCCGAGGATGATGGCTCCCTCCTTCTTCATCGGGTTGTAGCCGGCGACGTTGGGGCGGACCCCGTTGTAGAAGGTGGACAGGGCGCCGGACTGGGCGTTGCCGCCGCGGATGGCCCATTTGTTGGGCCCGCCCTTGATGACGGCGGTCAGGTAGCGGTGGCTGATGGAGGGGTCGTTCGCGTTGTAGTGCTGGTTGACGCCGGAGAACAGGCCGTTCTCCAGGTCGGCCATGATCCAGGGGCCGTTGCCGCTGCCGTAGCCCCAGACCTTGATGTTGCCGAAGTAGATGGCCTCCATGGTGCCGTTGCCGTTGTCGCGGCTGTTGGTCTCGGCGTTGCCGTAGTCGAAACAGCAGCCGCCGTTGTAGTGGGTGCCGTCGAGGACGGCGTACATACCCTCCGGCTGGTCGCCCTTCGCCGTGCCGTTGGTGGTGTTGTTGCGGTAGCCGGTGCCGGGGGCGACGTACACGCCGTAGGCCTTGTGGCCGGCGACCGTGGTGGGGGCGGCGGTGGCGTTGGCCAGGTTGTCCGGACCGCCGGCGGCACCGCCGCCGGGCGCCTGGGTGAGGCGGTTGCCCCGGCCGGACTGGTCGTAGATGACGGTGATGACGCAGGACGTGCCGGCGCAGAAGGAGTCCTGGGCTGCCGCGTTGGCGACGCCTCCCGCGCTGAGGACGCCGATGTCGCGGGTGACGTTGTCGGAGGCGCGGCGCACCTGGTACAGCGGGCCGTTGTAGGCGGAGTACAGGGCGCGGGTCGTGCTGTGGGCGGCCACGCAGGGTGTGCCGCCGGAGGCGTACAGGTCGCAGGGCAGCGATCCCGCGGCGTGGGAGGACGGGGCGGTGCCGGTGAGGATGCCGGCGCCGAGGGCGACGGCCGCTCCGGTGGCGAGGAGGGCGCGCCGGGAGGGACGTAACGACTGTCGGACGATCACGGGAAGCTCCTCTGGTCGTGCGGGTGAGTGATGAGGGCGGTCGGCGGTCAGCAGGCGGAGTTGGTCTGGGTGAGCAGGCCCAGGCGCCAGGGCAGGGTGTTGTAGTCACCGCTCGCGTTGGGGTTGAGGCCCTGGTAGAGGTACTGGAGCCTGCAGGAGGGGATCGTCAGCGTCTGGTCGTAGCCGGCGCGGATCATCTCGCCGTGGCTGATGTCCTTCGTCCAGGCGCCCGCCGGGAAGCTGACGTTGGTGGCGCGGGCGAGGGGATTGCTCTCGGTGGCGGCCAGCGGGGTCCACGAGCCCGCGATACTGCCGGACGTCCAGGAGCGGAAGTAGCGCCGCCCGTCGGAGCCGATGGCCTCGACGATCAGCAGGTACTGGTTGCTGCCCTGCACCTTGTAGACGTTGCTCGCCTCGAACAGGGCGTACTTGTTGGAGTCCTGGGCCGCGATGACGGTGTTGGTGAAGCCGTTCGGGAACTGGGACAGGCCGGTCTGCGAGCGGTACAGGTGTCCGTTGTCGTCCGAGGAGAACAGGTAGCAGGTGGCGCTGTCGCAGATCACCCACATGTCGACCCAGTAACCGCCGCCGATGTTCTGCCTGATGATGTCCGGCATCGAGGCGTAGAAGTTGCGCGGCGCGCTCCAGCCGTCGGGGTTGCTGATGTCGGCGTTGGTGGAGTACGAGGCGTTGCCGGTCTGGTAGACGAGGTACCAGAGTTTCTGCGGGGCGAAGTAGAAGATCTGCGGGGCGGCCCGGTAGCCGCTGCCGATCGCGCCGCGGTCCAGGTCGTGGTGCGTGGCCGAGCCGGCCTGCGACCAGTCGCTGAAGCTGAGGTACACCAGGCTGTAGCCGGAGGAGCTCGCGACGCTCGCGAAGACGTGGTACTTGCCGTTGTAGTACACGACCGACGGGTCCTTGATCCCCGCGATGTTGTGTGCCGAGTCGGGCTTGGGCGCGATCAGCGCGCCGCTCGAACTCCAGCTGAAGCTCGAAGGGAGGGCGGCGGCGGAGGCTCGGGCGGTGGTCGCGGGTGTGCCGCCGAGCGCGGTCAGCGCCGCGTTGTACGCCGCCTTCTTGTTGCCGTTGTTGTCGAACAGCAGCGGGTTCTGGCCGGTGCGCCAGGAGTCGCTGTCCCGGATGCCCCACACGGTGATGCCCTTGCAACGCGCCACGTTCATGCACGCCTTGACGGTGTTCGCATAGGCGGTGGCGGGTGCCTGGGCGATGTCGAGTTCGGTGATCTGTACGTCGACGCCGAGCGCGGCGAAGTTGGACAGGGTGGTCTGGAAGCTCGC
>NZ_JBSFDB010000031.1:0-131197 GCF_053593695.1 Streptomyces sp. NPDC002144 | reverse complement strand
AGTACCGCAGGCAGGTCCGCGCTGTCGGGATCGCCCCGGTCATCGCCCGCCGAGGCACCGAACACGGATCCGGGCTGGGTGTCCATCGCTGGGTCATCGAGCAGAGCTTCGCACTGCTGCACTGGTTCCGCCGGTTACGCATCCGCTGGGAGATCCGCGACGACATCCACGAAGCCTTCCTCAGCCTGGCCTGCAGCATCATCTGCTGGCGACGGCTGAGGAACCTCGCACTTTGTTAGGAGCTCTTAGCGCCCAGGCCCCCCGAAGACAGGATGATCGAGCCGCCGGCCAGACCGATCCCCTGACTGCCACCAGTCACCAGTGCTGTCATGCCGTTTAGCTGACCCATGAGCCCGTTCCATCCTTTGTAGGTCGAGTTCTCCAGCGGGTGTAGTGGTGGAGATCGAGGATGGCCTCCACGATCGGCATGGTTTGGTCCTGAGGTGACGCTGCCGCTGGCTGCTCGTGTGCCGCTTCGGCCTATTGCCCCTCGGGTCCGGCAAACGGCCGGCCGACAGGGTGTTCCAAGCCCAGCGCTGCCGCCCTGGCCCGTCCTGTCGACCGGCGGCGGGTCTCGGCGACTTTGCGCCCGCCCAACTGGTCGCTGTTCAGGTGCTCGTTACGCTGGTTTGAGAATCGCCTGATGGCGTGCGCAACTCAGCGGAAGGATTGCAGGTTACGCGCCAGCCACCCGTCGAAGGTGCCGGCCGGGCGATGCAGCACGGCCTGGATATCGGGGCTGATTCGCTGTTCCGCGGGGAGCGGCTCACCCAGCGCGTCGAGTGAGCCGTCGGCCATTTCCGCAGCCATGAACTGCAGCATGGCGGTGCGGGCGTCCTCGCGCGAAACCTCCACGAAGGTCAACTCGTCGCCGAGAGCGCGAGCGATCGCCTCAGTCTGCTGACGAGGGCTGATCAGTTCAGGACCGGTCAGCTCGTAGGTCCGCCCGGTGTGCCCGTCCTCGCGGAGCACCGTCGCCGCCACCTCGGCGATGTCGGCCGGGTCGACGCTGGGCAACGCGACATCGCCGTAAGGTGCGAACACCATGCGCTGCCCGCGGATCGGGTCGGCCCAGCCCAGCACGTTGGAGTCGAACCCGCAGGGCCGAAGGATCGTGAAGTCCCGGCCGGACCCACGGACCGCCTCCTCGTACGCCGCGAGGCGGGCGTGCGAGGGCGACGTCGGACGGGTCCCGGCGAGCTGGGAGGAGACGAACACGATCCGCTTGGTCCCCGCCCGCGCGATCACGTCCATCAAGACCTCGGGATCTTCGCCTCGGTTGTTGAGTGGGCCAGGCAAGAGGACGAACACGGCGTCGGCGCCGTCGAGGGCGGGCCGCAGGCTCGCGGCGGTTCCGACGTCGCCCTGCACCCAGCGCACGCCGGCCGCGGGCCGCTGGGTCTGCGGGCTTCGCGACACAGCGACCACGTCCTCACCCGCCGCGGCCAGTAAATCGACGAGCGGCCGTCCGACATTCCCGGTGGCACTGGTGACGAGGATCATCATGACTCCATAAGTTAGATAGCTGACTTACTTTCTTGACGGTAGCTCAGACCGGGCGGGCTGTCTATAGTCAGTTGGATGACTAACCTCGCGCCTTACGAAGGGGGCTGCCACTGGGGGGCGAAGCTTCGGGGGAAAGCCCACGAGCCCCTGACCCACCCGGGGGCGACAAGCAAGGGGAAGGCCGGACGGGCGAACACCATGCGGGCGGAGCCGCACTTGAGGGAGTTGACCAGCGTGGAGAGCCTCGGCGGGTAGTGCACGAGCAGACGCACGTGGTCCTGTTCGGCGTTGAACTTGCTTGAGGTCGGTTTCGAAATCCGTGGAGACCTCGCGCATGATCTCTTCGCGTGCGCGTCAGCATGGCGTCGGTCGTGGCCTTGCGTCGGTACTGGGTGACGAAAACCAAGTGGACATGCAGGTTGTGAACGACGTGTCGGCCGGTGCGTACGTCAGGGTTTGGTTCCATCGTGGTGATATAAGCCCAGAGGGTTTGGTGATCGTCATGAGCGAACTCGGTGGGGTGAAGCGGCAGTTGGGGCACCGTGCCCGACTGGCGCTGTCCCCTGTCGAGATCCGGCTCATCGATGACCAGGCGCATGCGGCCCGCACCCTGTGGAACTGCCTGCACTCCTGGTGGCAGATGACGCCCAAGAGTGACACGAAGCTGTCTCGCGCTGATGCGGCGATTCGGCAGGCCCGCAAGGACCTCGATTACCTCGCCGTGCTGCCCGCGCAGGCCGCGCAGGCCGTCTTGAAGACATACCTGCGCGCCTGGGGCAGCTGCTGGGAAGGCCGGGCCGAGGAGCCCGCATACAAGGGCCGGTACCGCTCCGCGATGTCCGTGGACATCCCGCAGGGCCGGGACCTGAACATCACGCGGGTGCACCGCCGGTGGGGCATGGTCAACCTTCCCAACGTCGGCAGGGTCCGCTTCCGCTGGACCAAAGACCTCCCCGTCGGCAAGCGGGCGAACAAGGAGAACCGGATCACCGGAGCCCGCCTCGTCAAGGACGCGCTGGGCTGGCACGTTGCCTTCCGCATCCAGAGCCCCTCCATCGCCCAGGCGGCGTGGGGGCGGGCCGTGACGATGCTGACGTACAAGAGCGCCCGCTACGGCGGCCGGCTCGTCAAGGTCCCCGCCCCCCACACCTCCCAGCGGTGCTCCACCTGCGGATGCACCACCCCCCGGCAGCCGGGAGAGCCAGGACCTGTTCGCCTGCAAGAACCCCGACTGCGGCTGGACGGCGAACGCCAACTGGAACGCAGCGAGGAACATCGTGCACCTGCACCGGACCGGCCACGTCATCGTGGCGGTCCCGGCCGCCGGAAGGCGCGGTCGCAGGGCGGGTACAACCGTCAAACCTGCCGCCGCAAGGTAGGCGGGAATCCCCTTCCTAAGCGCAAGCGAAGGGAGGGGAGAACTTCAAGCAGACAGCACCTGGTGCGGCGAGAGCTGTACGCCGCGTTACCGCTGACGTGACCGACGGGCGAATACTGCAACCCTCGAATACCGACACTCCGCCAGTGGGACGACCTGCCCGGCGACTTCGAGGCCACCCGCGCCGTGCACTATGCCGCGATCCGCCAACCGATGGACCCGCGGGCCGCTGCGGAACACGGTTCCTCCTCGCGCGCTGTGGGCGACACAGGCTCTCAGTACGACTTGGGCAGGCCCAGGGTCTGGTGGGAGACGTAGTTGAGAATCATCTCCCGGCTCACCGGTGCGATACGAGCCACGCGCGCGGCCGTGATGAGGGAGGCGAGCCCGAACTCGCGGGTCAGGCCATTGCCGCCGAGGGTGTGCACGGCCTGGTCGACGGCCTTCACACAGGCCTCCCCGGCGGCATACTTGGCCATGTTGGCGGCTTCTCCGGCGGCTGTGTCGTCGCCGGAGTCGTAGAGGAAGGCGGCCTTCTGCATCATCAGACGGGCCAGTTCGAGGTCGATGTGTGACTGCGCGAGGGGGTGTGCGATCGCCTGGTGTGCGCCGATGGGCCGGTCCCAGACGCTACGGTCGCGCGCGTACTCGACGGCGCGGGAGAGCGCGTAGCGGCCCATGCCGATCGCGAGTGCGGCGGTCATGATGCGTTCGGGGTTGAGGCCGGCGAACAGCTGGAGCAGGCCCGCGTTCTCGTCGCCGACGAGGGCGTCGGCGGGCAGCCGTACGTCGTCGAGGGTCAGCTCGAACTGCTTCTCCACGGCGGTCAGTTCCATGTCGATCTGCCGCCGCCCGAAGCCGGGGGTGTCGCGTGGGACGACGAACAGGCAGGGCTTGAGGCGGCCGGTGCGGGAGTCCTCGGTGCGGCCGACGATGAGGGTCGCGTCGGCGATGTCGACGCCGGAGATGAAGACCTTGCGGCCGGTCAGGATCCAGTCGTCGCCGTCGCGGCGGGCGGTGGTGGTGATGCGGTGGGAGTTGGAGCCGGCGTCGGGTTCGGTGATGCCGAAGGCCATCGTGCGGGTTCCGTCGGCTATGCCGGGGAGCCACGTGTGCTTCTGGTCCTCGGTGCCGAAGCGGGCGATCACCGTTCCGCAGATGGCGGGAGACACGACCAGCATCAACATGGCGGAGCCTGCGGCTCCCAACTCCTCCAGCACGATGGACAGTTCACTGATACCGCCGCCTCCACCCCCGTACTCCTCGGGGAGGTTGACGCCCAGGTATCCGAGCTTCGCGGCCTCGGACCAGAGTTCGGTGGGTTGGCCGCCTTCTTCGATGACGCGGGTGATGTAGTCGCGACCAAAGCGCGCGCCGAGGGCGGCCACCGCCGAGCGGAGGACCTTGTGCTCCTCGGTCTCTAACATGACGCTCATTGTTCCTCCTGAGAAACTTCTGCTACGGCGAGCAGGGTACCCACCTCGACCTGTGTGCCCGGTACGGCGTGCAGGTCAGTGAGCGTGCCGGTGGCCGGGGCCGTGATCTTGTGCTCCATCTTCATCGCCTCCAGCCAGAGCAGGGGGCTCCCGGGCCTGGACCGCCGCCCCCACCGTGAGGCCCTCCGCGATCCGTACGACCGTCCCGGGCATCGGGGCCAGCAGGGAACCCGGGGCGTGGTCGGCCGTGGGTTTCCGGAAGCGGGGCAGCACGGTCAGTGCCGTGTAGCCGACGTACATCTGGTCGCCGTGGCCGCTCACCTCGAACCTCCTGCGGATGCCGTCGGCTTCGAGGATCCCCCGATGCGCGTCGGCGTGCACCACCCGTACCCCCTCCGCCGCGAGGCCCCCGCGCGTGTGCCGGTAGCGCACCTCGTGCTCCTCGCCCGCCATCAGGTACCGCTTGGTCTGCGGCTGGGACGGCAGGTTGCGCCAGCCGCCGAGCCAGGCGCGGCCATGGGCGTCCGCCAGGGCGGCGGCAGGGGGGTGGGGTCGGGGGCCGGCTCGGTCAGGCCGGTGAGGTGGCGGTCGTAGAAGCCCGTGTGCATGCGGGCCGCCGTGAACTCCTCATGGCGCAGGGAGCGGATCAGCAGGTCTCTGTTCGTCACCGGGCCGTGGATGTCGGCCCGGTCGAGAGCGCCCGCGAGTTTGCGGATGCCTCGGCGCGGGTGGGGGCGTGGGCGACGGCCTTGGCGAGCAGGGGGTCGTAGTGGACGCCGATCGTGTCACCGTCCGTGTATCCGGTGTCCAGGCGTACGCCGGGTACGGCGAGGCGGTGCAGTTCCGCCCGGTCGAAGCACCCGCGCCACCTCGCCTGCTTCACTCAACGGATCAGCGGAGGAAAGCAGCCCCATACGGGACACAACGACGTCTATATTTCCGTCCGCTACCGTGAGTTCTTGACTGCTCATCCGAACCGGATATCGGACAGCTACTTTCGCTGCTCACCACCACAACAAGGCGTCCATGGTGTCCACAGTGTTTGCGGAGTCGGCCGAGCCGATGACTGATGTCATGGCGCACAGCATGGCATGGGGCACGGACAGGGCCGGCTCCGCTCGATGCGACCCTCAACTGCCCGGGCAAGGCCCGGGCGTTACGGATCAGGTGGCCAGCACGCCGCCGTCGACGTACAGGTCATGGGCGTTGATGCCGGTGTTGCGGAGCAGGAAATCGGTGGCGTCGGCGATCTCGGCCATCGTCACCAGCCTGCCGATCGGCGTCTGGGCCGAATGCGGGGGGTCGGGGACGTCGCGCCACTTGGGGCTGTCGCCGATCAGTCCCGGGTGCAGGGCGTTGACGCGGTGCGGGGCGATCTCCACCGCGAGGGTCTTCACCAGCCCGGTGATGCCAGCGTTGAACGTGGTGACGACGGTCGAGCCCGGGTACGGGCGTTCCTTGGCGAGGCCTCCGAAGAGCACGACGGAGGCTCCGGAAGCGAACCGGTCCCGCAGCACCCGGACGGTCTCGGCATAACCGACGAGTTTCATGGTCACGGCCGTCACGGCATCAGTGATGTCGAACCGCGCCAGTGTGTTCGCCGCCTGGCCCACCGCGGTGATGACGAGGTTGTCGACCTCGGTCACATCGGCCAACGAGGCGCCGATCGTTTCGGGTTGGGAAAGGTCGATGGCCAACCCCCGGGAACGGGGGCCGATCTGGGCGGCGATGTGCTCCGCCTTGGCCTTGTCCCTGCTGGTGATGATCACATCGTCGCCGCGGTCTGCGAAGTGCTGAGCTATCACACGGCCCAGGCCACCGCTGCCGCCGACGATGAGAGTGCTGGTCATGCGGTGACCGTCCGTCCGTGATCGGTTGACTGAAGGCTGTGCAGGGTGGCTCGCGCCTGCTCGCTCATCGCTGGGACGAACTGCAGCGCGGCCGGCGGCAAATTCGCCGTCACCACGGCGAGTTCGGCGGTCGTGCCCACCTGCTCGAAGAAGCCGATGTTGAGGTGGGCGGCCACGGGCGGGGCCGAGGCGATCACTGCGCGCGAGAACTCGGACCAGGCGCGGTCGGTCATATGCGTGGCGAGCGCGGGGAACAGTAACGGCTCCTCGTGCTCCAGGTGCTTGTGCACCAGGTCGCGTACGTCCGCTGCCGCCGCGGCCAGCTCTGCCCGATCCCCGTCGTGCTGCAGCGGAGCCGCAGCTAGGGCGTCCAGGGCCACGTCCAATGCGTCGTGTTCCGTGCTGAGTTCCGCCAGCCCTGTTCCGAAGGCGGGATCGGCGGCGATCAACTGCGGCCAGAGCGTCTGGTCTTCGCTCTCGTGGTGATGCCGCAGCGCCGCCACCAGAAAGTCGCGCAGTTCCGCCAGGGCGTGGAGCGGTGCGGTGTCGCGCTGTGCGGCGTCGGCCAGCAGGGACGTCGCGGCACGGTGCATCTTGTGCAGCAGGCGTGTCTCGGTGATCGCCGCCGGATCCGGTGGTGTGGTGCTCACAATGGACTCCATCTCTTAATGGCCACTTGGCCATTAAGAGGCAGGCTAACCCAACTCGGCGTCGGCGCCCAGCAGTACAGTGATCACGTGAAGGAGTCGCCATGAATAATCAGGAACCGGCCGGGCAGCCGCCGCGCAAGCATCGGCGGGACCCCGACGGACACCGGGCCGCGATCCTGGAGGCGGCCCGCCACACCTTCACCGAGCGCGGTTATGCTCGCACCACCCTCCGGGAAATCGCGCGCCGGGCCGGCGTCACGCACGGCCTGATCTCGCGTCAGTTCGCCTCCAAGGAGCGGCTATTTCTCGCCGCGGTGCCGGGGAACCGCGACCTGGAAGGCGTGGCCGCCGGGGATCCGGCGACGCTGCCCGACCGGATCGCGCACGGCTTCGTACAACGGATGGAGACCGATGCCGTGGGCGACCCGTTCGTCGCTGTCGTCCGCAGTGCCGCGTCCGACGAGGGTGCCGCCACCCAACTGCTGGCCGCAATGCATGAGCACAGCGTCGCCGTCTATCGATCAGTGCTCTCGCCCGACACACCGGCAGCACCCGGCGACGCCATGGAGACCCGCGTGGCGCTCGTGGGGTCGTATTTGATCGGAGTGACCTTCACCAGGTACATCGCGCGCACCGAACCGCTCGCCTCGATGCCGCCCGAGCAGCTCACCGAACATGTCACCCGCACACTGCGCCACCTTCTCTTCGACTGACGCCCCTCGCCATGTCGACGCGCCACGCACCGTTGCTGAGACCGTAGTCAGGTCTCAGCAATCCGGACGTTTCCGTCCGGAAGGTCCGTCTCGTCACCAGAGCGTGAGGGCTTCGGCTTGTGTACGGTCTCTCGCTTCCGTCTGCCGCTGGTGCGGCAGGGTTGCGCCACCTGCCCGCCCCGTCTCCGCCTTGCGGCGGGGGCGGGTGGTGCGGGTCTTGTGGTCGGCTCCACGAGGCTTCGACACCGCTCGGGTGTCCTGGTCTCCGGCCACTCCGGTACTAGTTGTTGCGGCTGCCGCGAGCGCGGCGAGGTTGAGTGCGGCGTTGTGTCCCGGTCGATGACCAGGCCGCCGCATCGCACTGGTAGGTCCTCACGTGCAGCGGCAGTTTGGCTTTCACCGCGCCGCACCCGGAACAGGTCTTCGAGGAGGGGTACCAGCGGTCCGCCACGATGGTGCGGGTGGCGTGGCGCTGGCGGGTCTTGTAGGTGAGCTGGCGGCGGATCTCCCCGAAGCCGGCGTCGGCGATCCTTGGCGCGAGACGCCGGTTGCGGAGCATCCCGGCGACGTTGAGGTCTTCGACCACGACCGTGCCGTACTCGGCCGCCACGGCGGTGATGAGCTTGTGCAGAGCGTCCGCGCGGAGGTTGGCCACCCGGTGATGGACCTTGTTGCGGGCGGCGTTGGCCTTTTCCCACCGCTTCGACGGCTTGTGCCCGGTTGGCCAGTCGGGGCCCTGGCGTCGGGAGACGACGCGGCAGACGCGGCGCAGCTGCTTGCGTGCACGGTCGCGGACAGGATCCGGGCCGTTGCGGCCTGGGTGCGGGCGAGGAGCTTCACCGTGGGCTCGTGGGTGCGGATCGTGCCCAGCCGGGGCAGGGTGACGTGACGGCCGTCAGCGTCCACGCGGATCACGCCGGTGGTGAACCGGCAGGCGAGGCGCGCCTTGCGCTTCGACTTCAACCGCGGCGCACCCATCCGCTTGCCACGCCGCTTGGCGTTCTTGGACTTCGCGTAGGTGTCGAACGCGGCCGACGCGTTCGCCAGGCCGGTGGAGTACGCCTCCTTGGAGTTCTCCTCCCACCAGGCGGCGAACCTGGGATTGGTGTGCTTGGCCTCGACGGCCCAGTTGTAGGCGGCACGCGCGGCGCCGCAGTGCGATTGCAGAGCATGCTCCTGAGTGGCGTTCGCATCCAGTGCGAAGCGATACGCCTGCACCACGAACCCGGGCTGCGGCCGAAACTTCTTCACTCAGGCTTCCGCACCGGTCGCCACGGCCACCGCGCGGGCGGCCCGGTTCTTCGCTGCCCCCTGCCCGCCGTACAGGCGGGCGCACATGGTGGTGAGCACCTCGGTGATGTCGCGTACCAGGTCGTCGGCCCTCCCACCCGGTGCGGCGCTGTGCGCGCACGCGGTTTGCAGGTGGAGGAGGGCCTGTTCGGCTGCCGCCTCCTGCTGGGCATGCTGGCGGGTGCGGCGGTGCCAGTGCATCGCGAAGGCCACCGCGGTGAGTACGGCGTTCAGCAGCAGGAGCCCGGTGCCGTCACTGTCCTGTGGCCGGTCGCGCCAGATCGTCTGGATGTTGCGGCGCAGGGCACAGGTGCTGTCGAGGTCGGCGGAGATGCGGGAGCAGGTGGCGCGCTCGAAGGCAGCGGCGGCTTATTCGAGTTCGGCCCGCGCCGCTGCCAGCGCCATGACTGGAAGTAGGTCCAGCGTCGCACCGAGCTCCATGAGTTGGCCTGGTCCGCAGCTCGTCACCTTTCGTGAGGTGGTGGGGGATGCATTGGGTGGCGGCGGTGGCTTGGTGCCACAGGTTGCCCGGTTGGACGGTGACAGGCTGGGGGCTGGTGGTGGCGAGGCGTTCGCGGATTTTGGGGAGGGCGAAGGTGGAGCCCGCGTAGAACACCGGCTCGCCCTTGTCGTTGGTGTCGCAGGGCAGGGCGAAGTTACAGCCGAGCGCGTCACCGGAGGGCAGAAGCGATGTTGGGCTCGTGGGCACTCTTGTCTGCACAAACGGGCGACCAGTATTGCGCCGTGGAACATCTGCTCAACAAAATGGGAGCCACAGGCCACGGTTGTCCGCCGTCAGTTTCGGTTGGGCGGCCACGGCTGTGATGTTCGCCTCGGCCTGACTGAGGCCGGTGCGGTGATTGATCGGCTCCGCCTGTGCGTTCCCCCGGCGCGCGGGCGGAGCTTTTCTGAGGGGTGCGTTCACGACGTGAAATCCACGGGCATTCGGGTTTCTGGTGACGACTCTGACACGGATGTACCGCAACCCCCTATCTGCTCACTCGACTCGGCCGGGAACCCGACGTTCGCGATCCTCGCTACAAACCGCGGCGCAGTACAGGTGCGTAGGCCGCCGGAGGGCGGGTGATGCCGCCGGTCGGGGCGGCCTCGACGGCGCGCACCCCTGACGGGCCCCGCGTCCTGCCCGTGAACTGCTCTGGCTCGACGCTCCGTATGTTCAAGTGACCTCCGGGAGAGGGACGCAGTGTCTTCGTTCGTTGCGCGAAGTCTGAGGAGAGTTGGAGTGCGACCGAATTCCGAAGGGCGCGACGCGCAACAGGTGTTCGTCTTCCGGACCCAGCGGCGCTGGGACGGCGCGGAGGCGTGGGAGCCTGGTCCGTGGCTGCGGGTCGGTATCGACCGGGGGGAGCGTTCGCTGCTGGAACGACTCGGCTGGCGTACGCATGATGGGGCGGAGGCGGCAGTCGGGTTCCAGGCCGCGATGGACGATTTCTACGGGTACTACCGGGCCGCCGACGGCGCGTCGGCGGAATACCGCGGTCAGCTGGAGCGGCGGGAGACCGTCGAGGAATCCGCGGCGTGCCGGTTCCGTACGCAAGAGAGCCGGGGCGGGGACTGGCACGGCGCGGGGGACTGGTGGCTGCTGCTCGAGGACGGCGACGCCCGCGTGGAACGCCTGGACTGGCACGACCAGGCGGGCGGATCCGGTTCGATCACGCTGCGGGCCGCCATTACCGCACCCGATCGTAAGAGCGAGGTCACCGGCCTGGTCGGGACGGTCCGGGTGCACCATGAGTACGAGGCGGCCGGTGAGGTCGCCGACAACCTGCTGAACGGCTCGCGCGCCAAGTGGCTGGGCAACTGGAGGACAGGCGGTGCGTGGCTGGAGTTCAGCCTCGTCCGGCCGGTCGTCGTCCGGTACTACGTACTGGCCTCGGCGAACGACTGCCCGGACCGCGACCCGAGGGACTGGACGCTGCAGGGCTCGCACGACGGCCGGCAGTGGACTGCGCTGGACTCCCGTACGGGGCAGGTCTTCACCCGGCGGCACGAGCCGCGGGGCTTCAACGTGACCGGCGGGACCGGCACGGCATACCGGCACTACCGCCTTGAGATCACCGCGAACGCCGGATCGGAACACGTTCAACTCTCCCAGGTTCGGCTGTTCGACACTGCCTCCGACTCCGCGTACGAGGGCTTCTTCGGTTACCGTCGGCGGGCGGGCCAGGGCCCGTCCGGTTACCGGGGCGCGCCACCGGCACCCGCCCCGGAAAGCGCGGGCCTGCGCACCGTCGAAGAGTGGTGCGCCTACCTGGCCGATTACAGCGCCGACGTCATCCGCGTGGCCCAGGGCCGCGAGCTGGACGGCGTCAGCGACGAGCAGCGGGCCGCCGGCTGGCTGGGCTACGAGGGCGCGAGCGAAGAGCAGCTCGCGACGCTGGAGGAGCGGCTCGGCACCCGGCTCCCGCCGAGCTACCGCGCATTCCTCGGAGCCTCCGACGGCTGGCTGCAGATGGGCTCGTTCATGTGGGAGATGCGCACGACCGCCACCGTCGCCTGGCTCACCGAGACGCACGCCGGGCTGGCTGACTCTGTCGTGATCGACGAGGACGAGGAAGAGGCAGAGGAAGAGGCAGAGGACGCCATTCTCGAACGCTCGCTGCTGATCTCGCAGGAGGGCGACGCGCAGTACTGGCTGCTCGACCCCGGCGACGTGTCGGAGGACGGGGAGTGGGCTGCCTACACCTGGGCGAGCTGGTACCCGGGCCTGGGCGAGCGGCACGCGTCGTTCGCCGATCTGGTCCAGGCGGAGCGCGTCAGCTTCGAGACGCTCAAGGGTTACGAGGGCCACGGCGTACGCCCGGAGGGCGCCGAGGACCTGGTCGCCCAGGGCCAAAGGCCGCGAGCAGGCGCTGCGGGGTGAAGCCGAGCAGTCGCTGGCGAGTTTCGAGCGCGCCGCGATCAAGGGCTCGGGCGCCGGCATGTACCTCAAGACGATCCTGGGCGCGTTCCTCGACCTGCGGTTCGCCCACCACCAGATCCGCAACAACATCTTCGGCCGGGACCACGTCATCGCAGCGGTCGGCGAGGACCAGGTCCGGGCCGAGGCGGTGCCGCTGTACCTGCGCCGTACAGTGGAGGAGCACGGACCGCTCGTCGGGCTGCCGCGCCTGGAGATCCTCGGACGGCTAGTCCCAGAGCTGGGCTTCTCGGCCGACGAGTCCAACACCGAATGGATCGAACGCGCCGCTGCCCATGTGCCGCCCCTCCTGCCGGAACCGCCAGCCTTCCAGCAGGCCCTGGACCTGGCCCGGACGCTCGCCGCGCAGGGCGACACCGACGAGGCGTGGACCGTCATCGAGGCCGCCCTGCCGCACTGGAACTCCGACAACCCGCACCGCGTCGCCCCGATCATCCTGCTCACCGACCCGGTCCTGCGCGATGTGATCACCCCATCCCGGGCCCAACTGGTGGTCAAGATCCCCCGCGGAAAGGACGGGACGCAAGCGCACCAACGCTGAAATGGGCAGCGCTGCACGCCTGGACAACTCGGCCCCCTACGCCGCCCGGTAGCCGCCCGAGGAAGCAGCGCTTGGTCCCGGATCAGTCACGTCATCGACGTCGTCATCGTCGAGCTCGACGGCGTCCGGGTCGCGCAGGGGCCGCCACCCGTTGCCCGCGGCGGAGGGCGCGAAGCCGTATCGGCCCCGTACGTTCAGATTCTTGTGCTTCAGCGGCGAGAGTCGGACGATGTCCGTTCTGGCGGGCGGAGATGCCAACGCCGTAGTCCCGTGGGCGACACGCTACACAGACGCCACCGTCGCTCAGCTCCGGGCCGAGGGCTACGAGATCAAGCACGACACTGGTACGCAGGATCGGGATGTTCAGCGCGCGGTGCTCGACGACGACGCCACGCTCGTACTGGTTGACGCTGACGGCGGCGAAGTCTGGTCATCCGAACTCCTGTATCCGAAGCTGATGTCGCCGACGGGCCACGTCGGATGATCGTTGATCAGGACGAGCTCCTGGGGCGGCCTGCTCATCACCCTCGTCCGCCTCCAACACCGCGAGGCAGCCCGCACCCGGAATCCGGACGCAGGGTCACCCCGTCGTCCACGCCCAGTCGTCGGCCGTGGAACTGCAGGGCTCAATCTGCAGCCGCGCGTCGTGCCCGGCCGTACGGCTGCCGGTGACGCCCAGGCACAGCCCGCCGCTGGCGTCGTTGCGGATCCGGTAGTGGTTGTCGTCCCCAGTCGCCAGGTACCACAACTGGTTGTCACCGGTGGCGGGCCGCAAGCATGCTCGTACACCTTGGCGCCTGCCGAGTCACCGCCGTAGCCGCCGAGATCCATGCACAGCTTTCACCTTCGGGCCCTCGGGGGCCCGAGACCACCTGAAGCGACCACATCTGGTTGTCGCCGCTGCCCGGCTGGCAGTAGTACTGGTTGACCGGCCCGTTGACGGTCCCCGCACCGAAGCCCCCCATGTCAGCGCACAGCCCGGTGCCGAAGTTCTGCAGCAGCATGTGGTCGGCGCCAGCGAAGACAACCGGTATGGAGAGCGGGCGGGATCCCGGCCGCGCCGCGTTCTGGTGCGTGGCCGTTGAGCCGGACCGTGTGGGGCCGACGACTGCGACGCCGAGCCGGTGACTGACGGTTTCGCGTGCATTTGGTCTTCGTGACGAAGTACCGACGCGGCGTGTTCAACGACGAGATGCTGACACGCTGCGAAGACAACATGCGCAAGGTCTGCGAGGACTTCGATGCGGAGCTGAAGGAGTTCAACGGCGAACGCGGTCACGTCCACGTACTGATCAACTATCCGCCGAAGGTTGCCGTCTCCAAGCTGGTCGACAGCCTCAAGGGCGCCTCCGCCCGCCGGAAACGGCAGGAGTTCACCGGCCGAATCAACCGCGCCACCATGCACGGGCACCTGTGGTCGCCCTCATACTTCTCCGCATCGTGCGGCGGAGCACCGTTGGCGATCGTCGGCCGGTACATCGAGCAGCAAAAACGTCCGCTCTAACGTGCACGTCAGAGCGGTCTTGAGATGCATTCATCCCCGGCGTGAACGCCTGGGCTTTCTGCAAGAGTCCCGGTAACTGCGAACCGTACTGAGCGACAGCCCAGGTCAGCGGCGTAGATCTGCAACGAGAGGTTGACACCGAACGGCACTTGACCACGGCTCCGTTCGGCTCACGCCCGTTGCCTCATGCTGCATGCGCACAGCCCACGGTTGGCACAAACAGGAAGGCGCGGGTGTCCTTCCGTGCTTCTCATGCTCTTCGGTCCACCTTGGACCGTAGGCCCTCCCTACTGTGGTTCATGGAACCGCCCACGCATCGCTCCCGCAGTGCGCCTGGACCCCCCGCTTTGCAGGAAGACGACACGATGAGCATGGCCGACAAGTCCCCCGGGGCGGGCCCGAACACGCGCTCGGCAGTCATGTCGCCGCGGACGCGCAACGGTTTCGGAGTCCGGATGCAACCGGTCCCGAGTACCACCACCCAAATCGTCTCGACTGGTGGACGAGGCATCGCCCGGGGCCGGCTCCGGCTGTTGAGCACCTACGGCGGGAGATACCGTCAGGCCATGGCGGCCGTCGCAGCACAGGTGGCGCTGGTCCAAGACCGTGGGGACAGCAGGGATCTAGAGCGCCAGTGTCGCAGTTCTCGCCGACCTGGCTGCGGTCCGTCTTTACCAGGAATGGCCATTCTCCCCCTGCTATCCACCCTGGCGACAACGTGAGGAGAACCAAGTTGATGAAGAGGCACATAGGGGCGGTCGTTGCCGCTGGGCTGCTGGCCGTCGGTACAGGCGTGGTGGGGGCCCTTCCCGCATCGGGGGCCACATCGCTGCCGGTGACCGCCTACCAGGAGGAGGGCGACGCCACCTCGCTGATCGACGCGAGCGCCGCCGCTCTCAGCCGTGTCGGCGTGGATGGCGTCAACATAAATTCCCAAGGTACGAAGGTGACTTCGCCGAGCTCCGACGCCCGCGCGCAGCTCGCCCGCGCCCACTCCCTAGGTCTGAAAGCCGACCTGCTGATCGGCAACTTCAGCGAGTCCCTGGGGGACTTCGACGAGGCCGCGGCCAACCGGATGCTGTCCAGCACCGCCAACATCAACGCGGTCGTCTCCACGCTGAGGAGCGCGGTCGCTTCGCAGGGGTGGGACGCGGTCACCATCGACCTGGAGTCCCTCCAGGCGCGCGACGCCGCGGGGCTGACGCAGTTCGCCACGGCGCTGAAGAAGGCGCTGCCAGCCGGGAAGACGGTTGGCATCGATGTCACTACCTTCACCTCGCTCAACGAGTTCGCAGAGAATGGCTACGATCTGACCGCTCTGGGCAAGGCCGTCGACACCGTGGCGCTCATGGCGTACGACGAACACGGCTTCGGCGACTCCGGCCCCGGACCGGTCGGTGAGCTGTCCTGGCAGAAGCAGGGACTCGACCTGCTGCTCAGCAAGGTGCCGGCTAACAAGGTCGATCTGGGGGTAGCCGGTTACGGCTACGCCTGGTCACCCAACGGCGACGTCATGCAGGTCGGCGACAAGCAGGCCCGTGACATGGTCAGCGAGAACGGCGCCGCGGCCCGCTACGACACCACCGTGGGAGAGTGGACGGCCACCCTCGGCGACGGCACCGTGCTGTGGTGGTCGGACACGCGCTCGCTTGCCGCCCGGCGCACGCTCGCCGCGAGCGAGGGCGTCCACGGCCTGGCCGTCTGGGACCTGGGGCTGTCGGACACCATCACGTCCTGACCGCGGGCCCTGCCGTGTGACCTACGGCCCCGGGGCCGTAGGTCCACATTCTCCGTGGAGACCGATCCCGCGCGGGGCATGTTGCGGCCCCGCGAGCGGGCCGACGGCGAGCGGCTGGGCCTGGACGCGTCGGTGCGCGGCAGGCTGGAGCCGCTGCGGGCGAAGATGACGGCGAGCCAACGCCTCAGCCCGCAGTTCCCGAGCACGCGCACGGTCCTGCGCTACTACTGCTTCAGCTCGGGCCCGCCGGTACTGCTCACCGATGACGAGGCTCGCGCCTGGCTCAAACGGACTACCCAGCAAGAGCAGCACCCCACCCCGCACACCGAGCAGATAGACCTGTCCCAACTGCACCTGTTCGACGTCACATTGATCGAGCACGCTCGCATGCTTACCTTCGCCGAGCGCACCGCTCTCAGCTGATCCGGCAGGTCGCGCGGCACGGCGCGGCAACGCCCTGCCGCAGCAGCCAGCCCACCACGACCTGCAGAAGGATTTCCCACATGTGCGCACCACCGATCCCATCGCTTCACCCGCGGCACCGGCTCGGCGAGCCCGACGCCGAATGCCGCTATCGCACTTCGTCCCCGAACTGCAGCGACTGCCGCCCGGGGAGATCGCTCGGCCCTTTCACATGAGCGAGCAGCACATCGGTTTCGTCGTGAGCTCAATGTTTCGGCGGGTTCAAAAACTGTGACTGTCCATTCATGCACGGAGCTGACCGCATCAGGGCAGACCTGGGCACGTTGAGTGCACCCCATCCGGGTGGAACCCGTAGTTTTCGATGATGCCCTATCTATACGGGCTTTGGACAGACGAAGGGGTCTTGCATGGTGCAGGAGACGGTGGACAGGCCGACGTATTCAGTCGAGCTCACGGAAGCGGCGATAGCCAAGGTCACCGACTTGCTGCGCCGAGAGGAGCTCGGGCTGGCACTGCAGGTCTCGGTGCAGCCGGGCGGCTGCTCGGGGATGCGATACCAGCTGTTCTTCACCGACAAGTACGCCAGGGCCCTGGCCAAGACGCTGGCGGAACGCGATGACGAAGGGTTCGCGGAGGAGGACGATACCGAGACCGCGGCCCAGCGTGCCGCTCTGGTCGAGGAAAAGATGTCAGTGGTCTGGTTCGACCGCTTCGCGATGGTGATCGACTCGAAGAGCGGCCCCTATCTGGAGGGGGCGAGCATCGATTACCTGGACACGCTGCAGAAGTCGGGATTCGTGATCGAAAGCCCGAACGCGACTGGCTCCTGCGCCTGCGGCGACTCCTTCCGGTGAACCCCCAAGGCCAGGCGCCCGAGATGCCGTTGGCCTGGCTGTGCGCGCAGGACAGCGCCAGCCGACTGCTCACACACAGCCAGGAGCCCTGGCCACAAGCGTCGTTCGAGTACCGCGCCGTGCACGACGTCCTGGCCTTGACCCTGCTGTTCACCTGCCCCCTTGAAGCCTTGCTCGCATTCAGCCCCGCAGACTTCGAAGCGGCACACGCGCTGGTGACCGACGACGTGGAATGGGCTGTCTGGTGCCAGGCCCGCCTCGATACCGGGGACCTGCCACCCGCGGACAGGGAACCGGCCGCGAGGACGTTTCGCTGGCTGGCGGCGAGCCGACTGCTGGGCGGCTCGCTCGACGAGGCCCGGGGAATCTGTGTGTCCACGGCAACCTACCGCGGCGCGGGCGTCACCGCCGGCGTGACGTTAGCCCGCCGCGTGCTCGGCCCATGGGCCCATCAGCGCCACCCCGGACAAGAGCCCAACCTCGCGTAACGCATTCCCGGCCGCAACGGCCGGGAACCCATCAGGCACGCAGCAGCAGCTCACACAGCTACCCAGCCCCAGTCTGTCATGTGCGGACCAGAAGCAGCTTCTCATGCCCTCGCGGGCGAGGTGGTCCAGGATGCGTTCGTAGGTCTCCCAGTCCTTGCCACCGACCTGGGCACATCTGATGAGCATCGCGGTGATGTCCGCGATGCGGTTGGTCTGGCCAGTGAACTGTTCGACGAGGAGCGCGACCTCTTCCCACCCACCGTCCGATACAACGCGACGGCATCGTTCCTGAACTCCTCCGGATACGGAGACCTACGTCCCACCAGGACACCCTTCCTCGGATCTGAAAGATCCATTGTCAGAGTGTCCACACCACCGGGGTCACCTCATCCCTGCTCGACAGCTTGCGCAGCGACAATCCTGCCTCGCTGCGTGATCTGGCGCTGTGGGGTGGTGCCGCATCACACTTGCTGCCGTGGGGCCGGCTGGCCAACGCGATACGCACCGGCACCACCCCGGCACAGGACGCCCCCGGCGCCGAGCTGCACGCCTTCTTGAACATTCGCCGCCCAGAACCGCCATTGCCCGCCCTCCGTAACCCCGACGCCCAGCGGGACCTGATCGCCACGGCCTTCGCAGGCGCGGAGTGGGAGGTCCCGGCATGGTCAACGCCATGCGCGACGCGAATGACCGGTTCTTCGACACGGCCGGTCAGATCCGCATGCCCCACTGGTCCAGAGATCGCGTCGCGCTCGTGGGCGACGCCGCTTACGCGCCCTCGTTCCTCACCGGACAAGGCTCAAGCCTCGCGCTGGTCGGTGCCTACATGTCCGCCAACGCCCTGGCCACGAACCGGGACCACACCGCGGCCTTCTCCGCCTACGAACGCGGCCTTCGCGAGTTCGTTGGCCATGAATCAGGCCCTGGTCGACAACGGTGCGGCCGCGCTCTCTCCTACCACGGCGCGGGCCCTGGAGCAGCGCGACACTATGCTGCGTGGCCTCGCCACCATGCCCTGAGCAACAGCACGACCGGCCTACTCGGCCCTCGCGCTGCCCGCATTCACCCCGACGCCATGACCTGGCACGGCAGCCGGTGGGCGCAGCCGGTGGGTCGGACTACGACAGGCGGTCGGTGCCACCGTCGGGGTCCTTCTCTCTCTTGTCCCACGGGTCGGCGGCCCAACGGCGCTTGTACTCGGGGCGCTCGATGAGGGCAATGTCCGGGCGAGTCTCGATCATGTCGATGCGGGCCTGGACGATGTCGCGGTACCAGTCGGGCCAGCGGGAGGGATCTCGGCGACCGGGGTGGAACTGTGGCGGTCGAACCACGCCGTTGCGATCTCTCCGGCTGCCTGCTTGCTGTGCGCGGCCGGCCTGCCTGCGGCCAGGCGTCACCGTTCCCGGGACGCCCGCGGGCCGGTGCCCGGCCTGCCGCATCGGAGCCTCACCGCGAGCGGCCGGACACCAGGTACGTCGGCGACAGGTTGGGCACGCCAGCGCGGGGCAGCCGTCAGGGCCGCCCGGTTCTCGGCTGCCCCGAGGTCACAGAAGGTCCTGAGCCGCCTGCGAGGACGCGACGTTGACCGTGCCCTTGCGGCGGGAGGAACTGCGCCCCGTGCCGGCTGTTCCACTCGTGGTGGCGGGGCGTGAGAGAACGTCGTGGTCGACCCCGTCCTTGTCCTCATCGGTCTCTTCCACGGTGTTCTCGGCGAGTGCCTCGCGCAGCGCGTCGGTCTCCACGGTCATGCTCACGGGCGCCGACGGATTGAGGTAGAGAAGGTGGCCTTCTGGCAACCGGTCCAAGACGTCGGACACGGGCATCAGCTCGAACGCCAGGCGGCCCGAGGTATGCAGGTAGACCGGCGAGGTGAACAACGGCACGACGGGGGTCTCGCCGTCAGGCGCGGTGGCGGACAGCGGAGCGCCGTCGGGGGTGACGAACACTGCCGCCTCCGGCAGCTCGGCCAGCGCCCGGGGCACGTCCTCGCCCGGTCCGTAACCGGTCGCGGCCAGCTGTACCGCCGCGTCGACGTCGTCAGCGGGCTCGGGCCACCCGAGTGCCTTGGGGGAGGGACGGTACTCCTCGTTGTCCTGCCACTCGACGATCTCGCCGTCCAGATCCGACCGCCACTGACCGACAACGGCCCATGCGGGGGGCGCGCCCTCTCCGTTCCAGGTGGGGTCGACCATCCCGAGCCAGTGGTCGGGCGCGAGGCGCGCGGCCTCGCGGATCTCGTCCGGAATGGGCGGCATGTTCTCCGTCGCGCCCTCGATGTCCCCGGCCTGGGCGGCGGTGGTCGCGTCTGCGGAGTCAGCCGTTTCAGCCACTGCAGTGGACGGGGCCGCCATGTCCTGACTGCCGGTTTCCGACTGCTCGGCCGCCTTGGCGTTCTGTGCCGACTTGATCACTTTTGGTTCCTTACTCGCTGTCTTGACGATGACGGTGGTTGATATGAGGTCATGGCTGAAAACCGGTGCTGCAGTCCGAGGAATCCGCGGGTCCACCGCCGGTCCGCGGGTACGGGATCACAGCGACTCCCCTTCCTGTGGAATGCCGGAAAGTACCCGGTACACCAGCGCGTTCCAAGAGACCTCCGGGACCGGGGCATCGGCATCCGGGCCATCGTCGGAATCCGAGTCGGAGTCGCTCTCGTTCGCCCCCTCGGGCCCACGCCACATCACGCCCTCACGGATCTCCGGCAGGCGCGGGTAGAGCTGGTTCTTCCCCCCGTTCCATTCCGCCGCGGGGGAGAACGCGGGACCGATGCGCCGCCCCGTGCTCGTGCGGACCTCATGGACCGAACTCGCGTTCCCGGACCACGCGCGGTGGCCGGCCGCGGGCTGAGAGGCATCGGTGCCCGCGGTGAACGAGGCGATGCCGGTCTCGTGGCCCTCCGCATCAGGGAGGGTACGCAGGACAGTGCCGCCGTCCCTGTCCCGGGCGAGTTCCGCCCGGCCTTCGAGAACGTGCGTGGGCAGCTTGGTCAGGTGGAAGACACGGCGTGCCAGGTCCTGGGCGGCGGCCCGGTCGGTGACCGCGGCCGAGTGGCCGGGCAGCAGCATGATCTGGGTGAACCCGGACAGCCGACGGTGTACCAGGGCGACGAACTCCGCGTCCTGCATGGGGCGGCGACGCCCGTCGTCCAGGGCCGCGTCGATCAGACCCTCGGTGCTTGGGGAGGACCAGAAGAAGGTGCGCCCGCCCGGATCGAGGGGCAGCGGGCGCCGGGTGGTCACGCGCTTGCCCTCCCGGTCCGTGTGCCGGGCGTCGTACGAGGTCAGCCGGGGCAGGCCCGCCAGGGCCCGCGCCCGCGACGACAGTTCGGCCGGCGGGTACGAGGCCAGCCCGTGGAACACACCGTCCTCGTCCACGACCTCGTGCAGGATGACGCGCTCGTGCCAGTCGTTCCCGCCGAGGGCCGGCCGCCGGCTCAGCTGACCGCGCGGGTCGGTGAGCACGCCATCGGCCAGCATCCGGGACGCGGACTGGCTGAGCATCCGGATCACGACCGGATGCTCCAGCGCCACATCGTGCGTAGCACGGACGTCGCCCAGGCCGATCATGTGGCCGAGGCGCTGCCTGAGCGTGGCGACCATCCGCAGATCGACACTCTTGAACTGGACCAGCACGCCGGGGCCCGAGGGTATGAACACTGAGGTGCTCGCGTGACCCTCCTGCGCGGAGAACGCGGACTTGTCGCCGGGCAGGCTGACCTCGGCCCGCCCGTCGTACAAGTCGCTGTACCGGTAGCGGACCCAGCCGGTACCGGTCTGCCAGGCACCGCCCTGGTCCTCCCGAGCGTCGGTGGTCGCGGTCGCCGGCGTCGGCCGGCCGACCTCACCGCCGTCCACCACCTCGAAACTGGCGTCGCCCACGAGCCCCAGCACCTCACCGTCGGCGAGCCGGGCGTACATCAGCACGTCTAGGTCCTGGTTGCGCAGAAGCGCCGGGACATGGGCCTCGGGCAGGCGCAGCCCCCAGGCGGCGATCGAGGGGACCGCTGCGGTCAGCCACTCGGTGGAGACCGCCTCCTGGGTCGTGTAGGAGGTGGACTGTCCGGTGGTGTGGAAGTCCTCTCCGCCACCGGCCTGCCTGGCCAGTGAGGCGAGCCCGCGCCGTACGGCCTCCGTGCCCTGGAAGGCATTGACCTGGGCTTCACGCGGAAGGCGTACTCCCTTGCTCCGCCACTCCTCCAGGGGCGCCACCAGGTCGTAGGGGCTGAGGATCCGCGCCCGGGGCGGGCTGACGTGGGCCAGTGCCACCAGGTCCGACACCGGCACCCGGAAGAGCAGGGACGGCCGTGTGGCGTCGGCGTCGGCGGCGGCATCGGCGGCATCGGCGGCATCGGCGGCATCGGCGGCATCGGCGGCATCGGCGGCATCGGCGGCATCGGCGAGGAGATTACCGTCGTCGTCGGCCTCGCCCAGCACCCGGCCGCCGGTGTCCGACCGGTCCCCGTTCTCCTCCCGTGGCAGGGGCAGGTCGACCGAGGCGATCGGGTCGCCGTACTCCGCCAGGCCATGGTCGTACAGGGCCAGCGTGGCGGTGAACGGAACACGCAGACGCACCTGCGGCTCGTCGTCCGACACCGCCACCTTGACGCTGTGCACATGGTCGACGGCGGCTCCGTGGCTCCGGGGGCTCGCGCCCTCGAAGTGCGCTCCTGCCCCCACCGGGATGCTGCCGGTGGCCGCGTTGCCCGACAAGCTCGGGAAGGGCGTCACCAGCGCGTCCAGACCGGGGCCGGCGCTCCTTTCCTCAGCGGTGGCCTCCGCGACGGACACCGTGCTCGCGTACTCCAGTCCTCGGGCCCCGTCGGGGCGGTCGTGGAACGTCCCGGTGCCACGCCTCACGGACAAGCGTGCCGTGTAGGCGTGGGTCCCGCTCTTGCCTCTGACGAACAGCTCCACCGGCACCCCGCCGTCCATCGCGCCGGACAGCAGGGCGGGGACGGCGACGCGGTCGAGGACGGCCGCCAGCCGCTGGGTGTTGCGGAACCGGTCGTTCAGCAGCCGTTCGGGCAGCAGGGCATCGGCGAACTCCTCACCGCGAGCGCTCGCCAGCTCGGCCCTGAGCATCGGCAGCAGCTGACCGAAGTCCGGTGAGTTCTCGATCAGTCCCAGGCCCAGCGGCCCGTCACCGGCCAGCTGCAGCCCCTCAACCGTCCGCTCGGCTGTCTGGTCTGCTGCCTGCTCGGTGGGGACTTCGGCCGAGGTCCCGGCCGGCGCTGCCGCGGTTGCCACCGTGGGTGCCAGCGCGTCGGGCGCTGCCCCATCGACTGCCGTCTCCGCGTCACGAGCCCGTTGCAGGGCGTCCAGTTGCTCACCCAGCCCCTGGTCGCGTGCCTGCTCCTCGGTCAGCCAGACGACGGCCACCTTGGGCAGGAGCATGCCGGCGGACCGGGTGCCGTCGGATCCGACCGACACCGACACCTCCGCGGCCTGGTACAGCCTCAGGTCCGCTTGGACCAGGACCAGACGGGTGTCCTGCTTGGTCTTGGCGGCGCGCTCGATGGTCCCCGAGACGCTCTGCTCACGCGTGTGGGACTGGCTCCAGCCGTAGTTGCCGTTGAACCCGCCCCAGGTCCACAGCCGGGGGGTCACGTTGCCGGCACCGCCGGCCGACGCCGCGAACACCAGGGACCGGCTCCTGGACCTGGACGTCGCCGCCTGGTGGCCACCGGCGACGGTGTTCTTGGTTTCCGGTCCGCCGACAAGGTCGATGACCACCGGATTGACCAGCTCGGAGCGCTGTCCGAGCGCGCCGGTGAGGGAGCCAACCCGCCGCTTGTAGTAGAGGTCGTCGACCAGTGAGACACCGCTCCCGCGGCCCAGGCTGACCGCGATGGCACCGGGGCTGAGCCGGTCCTCCACCCACAGGGCGGGGTCGAGGCCGGTCGTGGACAATGCCCCGTCCCCCCCGGCCGCCCCCGTGAACAGCTCCACCGCCAGTTTCTGGCTGTCGCTCCCGTCACCGACGTCCTCGACATACAACCATTCACGCAGGCGGTTCTCACCCTCCGACGGGGCGGCCCACCGCGGGTCGTACATCGAACTGATGCCCCGCAACGGCGGTATCGGCAGCCGACGGGTGGGACCCGGCGCACTCAGCAGTTCGCGCTGCCGCAGGGTGAGCGTGAACGGCACCGGGGTGCTCAGACGCACCGGGACCGGGTCGATCCGAAGTTGGTGCACCCCGGACCGGCCGGAGATATCACCGGTACGCGCGATGACCTGGACAGGCGGCGTCTGCCGCCCCGGGAGACCGGGCGTGACCGACCGTTTCCAGGTACGAGGACGTTCGACCAGTGTGATCTCGACGTCGAAGCCCAGAATCGTCCGGTGCAGAGCGGTCTGCTCGGCGCCCTCGTTCGCGGACTTGTTGGTCGATCTGGGCCCGCCCTTGCGGGCGCGGACGCTGGAGAAGGTGAGAGCGCCGCCGGCCGTGAGGTACAGGTGGCCGGGAATGGGCTTGCCCGCAACCCCAGCACGGAGCCCGAAGACCTGGCTGCCCGCCGCTCCGGTGAGCCCGTCAATGCTGAGTCCGAGGGCGCCGCGCACCTTCCAGTCGTCGGTGTCGCCCAGGTACTTGCTCGGACCGTTGTCCAGGCCCTTGACCCGGACCAGGGCGTACTTGCTGTGGGCACGGCCCTTGCCGCGCAGTACGGCCACCACGCCCTGGGTGAACAGGACGTCCTTGCTGGCGCGCAAATTGGTGTCGGACAGGGTCGTGGTGAGGGCCTGGTGGTTCTTCAGCGCCCGGTCCCCGTCCGCGGTGGCCCGGGTGGGGCGCAGCAGATCGTCGAGCAGGCCCCGCCCGCGGTTCTCCGGCCCGAACGTCGGCAGAAGGCCCTGGAGGCGCGTGTCCCGGGCGAAAACCCTCTCGATCTCGGCGACGAGTCGAGTGGTGTCGAAGCGTGACATGGCGGTGCTGAATCCACGCGGCCCTGCCAGCAGGGTCCGCTCCACACCGGGATGCTTGACCAGGGGGCTCGTGACCAGGCCGGCCGGCAGCGGCAGCCCGAGGAACGCCGCCTCGTCGGCCCGCAGGCTGAACCAGGTGGTGACGGTGAACTGCCCGTAGGGAGTGGCACGTCCGGCTCGCATCGCGGGGCTGAGCGGCCCGGCGCCCTCCAGGTCCAACCGGACCCTGGCCTCGTACAACACGCGGTCACCCTTGACGTCGGCGCCGTGTTGCCGGGAGACGGAGGCGCCAAGCGAGGAGAAGCGCCGACGCTGACCGCCGAACAGCGGGCTGAACCACGCCCGTACCAGGGGTCCGCTGCCCATCAGTCCCGCGCCGAAGGCCGGTCCGACCGCGAACTCCGCACCTCGCTCGCCGCCGACCTCGACGGACAGCTCGCTCGCGGACTGCTGGTCGGTCCTGGGCCAGGGGTTCCCGAGGCCGAAAGCGGGCGCGATGTCCGTGATCGTGGCGTGGTAGCGATAGCTGCCGCGCACGCTGTCGTCCTTGCTGCGCAGTTCTGCGGAGTCCACCCATCCGCTGAGCGCCGCGAGCATGTCCCGCTCCACACCATGGGCGGTCGAGCCGTCGAACGCCGTGCCCCTGCCCGCCGAACCGGGAGCGGTGAGCGCAGGGTGGACCACGCCCTCGATGGCGTCGAACAGGCCCGCGCGGCGGTCGGCCGGAGAGCCGTTTCCGCTGACGGCCATCGGATCCAGCGAGTCGGCGGCGGCGATGTCCCGGGCCAGGTCGGCGGAGACCGACTGCAGTTCGGCCGCCCGGTGAGGCGCGCCGTCCGGGACGAGATGGCCGACCGGGACGTTCGCGATGACCGAACCTTCGCCCCGGAAGGTGGACGAGGCCAGCACACCCTCCTTCTTGACCGTGACGACGAACTGGATCCGGCGGGACACATCCACGGTGGCTTCGGTGGACAGCCCTTCGCTTTGGCTCACCGTCCGCTTGCCGGCGGCGGTCGTGGAGACGCGGCGGATGGGAACGTTGACCGAGACCGTCGCACCTGCGAGCAGACCCGGCACAGGAGTCGGTGCCAATGCCAGCCCCGTACCCCTGAGCCCGAAGCCCCGGTACCGGGTGCGCGCGTGCTTGGTTTGCGAGGCGACCTGTCGATCGAGAAAGACGCCGGACCGGTCGTCACCGGCGTTCTGCTCCTCAGCCACCATCGTCAGAGCGGCGGGCGCGCTGGCGGCCCGGGACGTGCCGTGGGACGGAGGGTCGGCGGGCAGCTGGACGAGCGGACGCCCTTCCCTCGGGGAAGGTCGGATCGCGACCGTCACGTCGTACCAGCTGCCGTCGCCGCCGAGGACCTGGAACGGACGGCCGCCGCCGAGGAAACTTCCGGTGCTGAGGGCGAGCTGCTCGATGACGGTTTCCGCGTTTCCGCCGCCCGTTAGGTTACTGATGGTGCGGGCCACCCAGTCGGTGCCGTCCAGGTCATGGAAGGAGGCGCGCCCGGCGGCCCGCATGGACTCCAGGTACGGGTGCAGACGCATCCGGCGCGGCTCAGCCGTGCGAGCGTAGAGGTGCCGGAACCGCGGCTCCACGGTCGAACTCCCCGGCGCGTTCCAGAACTCCGCGGACGGGTAGTGGACGGACGACAAGGTCTCCTGTCCGACCCGTTCTCCGGGCGCGGGAACGGGATCGGGCACCCCTGGGAGCAGGCTGACGAATCCGGCGGCTCCCTGCGGGTGCACATCGACGTGGATCCGGTCCGGCTGGCCGTCCCGCCCCGGAACCAGCGCGATCCGGGTGGGCACCATGTGGATCGCCAGTCGGCGGCTCTCCACCAACGGGCGCAGCCTGGCGGCCGAGGTCGCCAGTGCGGACGGCGTGGAGCACGCGACCAGAGTGATCGAGGTCAGGCCCGCGGCGACCACCCGGTCCGCGAACCGCCCGAACTCGGCCATGTCCGCGGTCGGGTCGCCGTGCCCGAACCACATCGCGCGCGTCACCGGCATGCTGCGCTGAACCCCGGACTTGGAGCCGTCGGCGGTCTGCACCCACTGCGTGTACTGAGTGATACCCGCCGCCCGGCCCAGGGCCGAACCGCGCCGGTCATGGTCCGCTTGGTTGAAGGCCGCCTCACCGAACCAACGGCCGTCCGCGTTGGTGACCGGTCGGGTCACCACGGCCTCCGCCGGATCAATGGTCCACCGCGTCAACAGCTCATCCACCGGATCGGCACCCTCGCCGCCCAGCGAATCCCCAACCGACTCCGCATCCTCGACGTCCCCGGCCTCCGAGGACGGCGGGGCCACCGTACCCCTCGTGCTCCAAACCCGGATCTCCGCCGGATCAAGGGTGGTCCACCGCGCCAACAGCTCATCCACTGGATCGACGCCCTCGCCGTCCAGCGAATCCCCGACCGACTCGGCATCCCCGGCGTCCCCGGCCTCCGATGACGGCGGGGCCGCCAAGCCGCCCCTCGGCTGGAACGCCGCCAGATCAAGGCCGGCATCCAGCACGTCCAGCATCTCGGACAGATCGTCCTCGTCGAGGTTCCCGTCCTGCAGAGGACCGAGGTCCGCCGGATTCCCGAAGAAGCCCTGCTGAATCATCCGCAGCAGCATCCGGGGGTCCTGCGGGCTGTCATGGGCACCGTTCGGACTCATCCGTTCGTTGACCTGCGCGCGCTCCTGTTCGTCCAGCCCCGACTCGAGCAGGTCCCACAGCGCGCTGTCCGGCCACGGACCGGCTTCGCCGGCCCGGTTGACGTATGTCTCCTGCGGATGGTCAACGGTCGTCTGCGACGGCCTGGACGACGGCGACGCCCCGGACGCCCCGACATGGGTCACCAGGGTGCCGTCATGGCGGTAGGTGATCCAGAACGCCGAATGGCCCTGTTCGTCGGGCAGCAGGTGGAACAACCCCGGCTCACCCTTCTTGCCCGGCGTTACCGCCATCCGGCCCAGGACGTGGACGTCGATACGCTGTTGCGTGGCCAGCTCACGCAGCCGGGCGGAGTCTCCGGCAGCGGCCTGTGGAGCACACATCGTCAGCACCAGGTCCGTGGTGCCGTCACCACTACGGGCGGCGAACTCCTCCGCCACTCCCTCGAGGTCGACGACGCTCGCCCCGTGGGTGGAGGGGTAGTACGCCCGGCTCCGATCGCCGATCGGCACCTGCCACAGCTCGCTGCCGCCTTCGTCCAGCCGCACCCGCATGCGGGAGATCTCCGGAAGACGCGGATAGGTGTTCGGCACCTGCCGCAGCTCGCTGCCGCCTTCGTTCTGCCACACCCGCATGCGGGAGATCTCCGGAAGACGCTGATAGGGGTCCCGGCGCCACTTCCAGTCCGCGTCGGAGAACCACGCCTCGCCGAACCTGCGGTCACCCAAGACCAGATCACGCCGCTGGGGTCGGCGCGGTCGCCAGGCGGAACGCGACGGCAGCGGATCCCGCTCACTGACCGTCACCTTGTGGTAGGTCACGTTGGTGGTGGGATCGGTGACGGTCTCCAGACCGATGACGTCGTACCGCCTGTTCGGCAGGGACACGAAGGCGGAGTCGTCGTCGAGCCCCATATCCGCGGCGGTGCGGGCGCTGGAGTCCAGTACCCGCATCACCAACGGAGTACCGATGTCATCGGACTCGGTGAACGGCATCAGCACGTCCTCGACCGAGCTCCTCTCCAGGAAGCCTTCCCGGACGAGGCTTTCGCCCATGCCGTTGACAAACGCGGCGAGCTCATCGTCCGGTATGACCCTCACCAGGCTCCAGGTGTCGCGACCCGCGGGCGGAAGCTGCACCAGGCCTTCCGCGACCATCGCGTCCTGGATTTTCAACCATTCGGCAAGCTGTCCTGCGCGTTGGGAGAAGCGGTCCTGGAGCAGGTCCCGGTTCCGGGGGTCGCGGACCCGCTGGGCCACCAGCGCGACGAGTGCCGCTTCATCGGCCATGACGTAGGGCAGGGCCGCGCGGCTGAAGCCGTCCGGAAGCTCGCGCGGGTCGGCCTCGGCGATCCACCGGTCCACCCACAGCTCCAGCCTGGCCCGGACCTCGGGGTCGGGATGGGCTTCCGCGAACGGGTCCTCCACCGCGCTGCGCTGCGACAACTCCTCGAGACGCCGGAAGGCGGCGGCATGGTGCGGCAGCACACCCAGCTCCGCCGCGGACGCGATGTCCTCGGTCGACGGCTCACCCATGACGTCGCCGTACAGCGACAGATGCGGCGGCAGCGGCCAAGCCCCGGGTCGCTCTCCCGGCAGCGCCCGAACACCCGCCCCGAGTTGACGGTACGCCCATTGGTACAGGTCGGCCGCCTCACCGCGGAACGCCTCTCGAAGCTGGGCGTCGGAGAACCCCGCCGCGTCGAACGCACGCAACACCTCGTACATCGTCGCCGCCCGGCTGACGAGCACGTGACCGAGCAGTCCGTCACGCAACAACGCCCGGTCCGTGGCCGGCAACCCCAGCCGGCGGTGCAGCCACAGCGCGTGGGCCACCAGGGGCGGGTACTCCCACCCGTGGTCGACCAGAGGTGTGTACTCCCATTCAGTCGGCGTGTGCGGCTGGTTCTCAGCACTCAGCAGGACGCCGCGGCGACCGAGGACGGCGCGTTCATCGCGGCTCGGCGTCCAGGGGCCGACCGCGTCCAGGCCGCCCAGCGCGGACAGCTCGTCACGGTGCCAGCTGACGACGGCCAGGAAGTTCTCCACGGGTGAGCCCAGCCCGATGCCGACCTCCTCGTCCGTGAGGTCCGGCAGTTGTCCGCGCACCGCCTCCAGGGCACGCTCCGCCGCCCTGTCCACGTCCGGGTGGCGCGCGGTCAGCCGCTGCCCGAGTTCCGCCTCGTAGGCAGCCGCACGCTCCCACCAATCCGTCCCGCCGTACATCGCCCCGAACCGCACCGGGGAGGTGGGCAGGACAATTCTGATCGACTCGGGCTGGGTCCCCTCTCGGCCACCGGGCGCTGCCTGCGTGCGAGCCGCCGGGGCCGCCCGCCTCAGACGTTCCTCCGTCGCGTCCTCCGGCAGTTCGTCCAGCCGGCCGTCCGGCAGCGTTGCCCAGTCGTCCGGTAGTGCCTGCCGGTTGACGTACTGGTCTTCCGGATACACGTCGTGGTCGGGGAAGTGGAGATATGCCTGGATGGCCTGCAGGTCCAGTGGGCTGAAACCGCGTCGCGCGGAAGAATTCGCGATACCGAAATCGGCAAGCGCCCTGGTCTTGACCTGATCGCGGGTGAGGACACCACCAAAGCTGCTCCACCACGGAGGCGCGACCTCGGTCCCTGTCCGCGCAGCGTTCGCGACCACCCACTGACCCGCGAGAGTCGGCACCTGGTTCACAACGATCCGCTGGTAGCCGATCCGCGGGGTCTGCCACACCTTCATCCGCTTGCCCTGACGGTTCCCGCTCTCCTCCAGGAAACGCACCTGATGCCCGATCAGCGCATACGCCTCCAGATTCCCGCTGCGGAACCCCAGATGTTTCAGACCGCCCCCGGAAACCCGGGCCAGGTGATCGAAAACCTGGAACTGATCCTCACGAGTGCCGCCGGGAAACGCCTGCCGCCAGTCCTCACCGGTCCAGAACTCCGTCAGATCATGCACATTCGGATACGCCCCGGCCAGCTCCCCCAACGCACCATTACGGGCACCGTCCCCTGCGATGATCACATTCGTGTCAGGCGCCAACCCCTCGATGATCTGCCGCAGACCCTGCGTACCGATGGCATGCTGCGGATGCGCACCTTCCTGACGGCCGCTCAACCGGGACCACAACACCACGTACGGCCCCTGCTCCGGCACCCCACGCTCAGCAAGGAACCCCCGCAACCGCTCAGTCGACGGAGCATCAAGCCCCCACGCGGAGCGGACCGCCGCCCGCGCCCCGTCATCCCACAGGTTCGTCACCTCACTCGTGGCATACGACGTCGGCTTCTGAAGTCGGACACCACGCAGCCCCGGCGGGACCACCGGACTCATATCGTCATAAGGCAAAACCTTGTAGCCGTTCGCCCCCTGCGTATACAAAGCATGCGGGTCATCACTGTGGAATGTGTGAACCCGCGCCTCCTGGGCGCCCAGCTCGGCATCGCGCCGAGCCACCATCCCCGCCAGCGCATCCGCACGCGCCTTCGGCGACAGACCGGTATCCGCCTCAAGCCTCGCCACGGCCTCCGCATACCGCGCACGCACCGGAGCCGTGATCGTCTTACGGACGAACCCACCCACCTGATCCGGATGGCCCGGACCCGTCAACACACCAAGATGCAACTTCGGGTTGAGCAAAAGCGCCGTGGCCACACCGAACATGTCGCCCGTGAAATTACCCGCCGTCAGAACCAACCCGCGATACGGACCACTGCCCACCCGGAAAACATCGGCCAGATCGGCAAGTGCGCGATGCAGCCCCTGCACATCCTCGGACGTCGCACCGAACCGGCTCCACTCGGCCACCAGGGAGGCCCGCGCACGCTTACTCCCCATCAAGCCGCCCAGCACATGGGCGAACTGCGCGGTCAGATCCTGCTTGCCATCACGCCGTGGCCGAGCCGCATACGCGGCACCACGCCGCCCCACCAACTCCTCGACCAGCACCGTCTCCAGCCCCGGACGTGCACGCAACGCCCACAGCAGGTCGAACAGATCCGTTTGCCGCTTCCCGCCACCCACACGATCCGCCAGCGCAAATGCCTTGTCCACCACCGAATCGACGACGGACGGCACCACGATCCCGTCGACCTCACTCGTATCCACATACCAGTGGCGACTCGGGCCGATCGTGACATCCACACCATCGATCGACCCGCTCAGCGCACGGCGATCATGATCGTCCCTCCGCAGAACACCCGGCGCACCACCAGAGACACTCGAGAAACGCTCAGCCACAACCTCATTGATGACATCCGCGTACTGCGTCACATCCGGAGTGTTCAACCGGAAATCCAGATCCGCCACCGGACGCGGACTACCGAACACAAGATTGATCTGAGCACCCCCGGAAAGCACCAACGGATGCATGACCTCGCGCATCCGCCGGTCCTCCCTGACCAGCGTATTGATCACTTCACTCAAAGCACGACCGACATCCAAATTCCTTCGGTTCTCCACCGGCGTTAACACAGGATCGAAAACTGACCGTGCCGGAGAAACCGGCCCGGACACCGGTTCTGCGACACCCCGTGACTCGATACGAATGTCACGGCTCTCAGTCCCGCGATGACCATCCGCGTTGAACGACAGCAACACCTTGTGACTGCTGCCCGCCGCAAGCATGGCCTGAGGCCTCGACAACACGACCTCACTCGCCAGACCCGCCGCATCGATCTGCTCCAGAACAGCCGTCAACAGATCACCGGCAGACGTCCTCCTGCCATCGATCATGACGGTCAGGGGCACGCCTCCCCGCCTCTCCACCGCCCGATCCCACAGATTCTTCAGATCATCGACAGCCTTCGGCGACGCCGTAACACCAACGCTGGCATTCCACGCACCCGCATCAGGGAAAGGAATCCCCTGAGCACGAGCCCCAAAACCGCCCCGAATCTCCCTTACGGTGCCGTCCGGAAGATGACTACGAATCGCAGGAGCACTGCCCGCCCCATCAAGCTGCACATGCCACAACACGGGGCCATAGCGCTCATCCGGCGACTCCGTGACCACCGACCGCCCCAGCGGCTCATGCACGGTTATGCCATGCGTACGGGCCCACTCGCTGAGATCCACCTCCGGCCGCGACTCCCCGGCGACAGGGGTGTAACACGGCAACAGATACAAGTGCCGAGCCCCCGAAGCCGCCATTTCCGCAGCGATTTCCCGGCCCTCAGCCGCGCTCAGACCACCAGCACGATCATGCCGCGCGAAGAAAAAACCCGCCCCCGGATCACCCGGAACCGGCAGCACCTCACCCACCGGCCCATCCTCACCCCATACCACCACATGAGACAGCTCAGCCAACCGCCCAAACGGCCGCTCACGCGACGCCCAGTCCCTATCAGAGAAATACCCGACACCATGCGAGCCCCGCTTCCCGACCAGATCACGCCGCCGCACCACATCCCTGCCCCACTCGGAGCCCAACCGCGACACCGACGAATTCCACGACTCGGGCGCCGGGAGGAACTGGAAATCAATCGGCTGCCCCCCACCCCGCGCCGACCGTGCAGGCGTCGGGTCCTGGGTAAACGAGACGGTCGCATCCGGTCCGGGCATGGACGGACGCCGGGAGTGAACGGCCTGCACCACGCTGGAGCTGCCGGCTGGCCGCCAGCTCGGCACCGACCAGGCGGGCCCCCGGGTGGCGTCGATGAGGTCAAGCTCCTCCGGGGACGCGTCCTGGGCGGTGGGCGTCACATTGAGGTACTCCTGGCCCGGATAGTCGACGGTGGCGGGAGTGCCGGAGCCCGTGTCCCGGGCCTGGGCGACCGGGCCGCCGGACGGGTGGGCCGTCACCCATTCCGTGGCCCGGCCCTCGGCGTCCTCCAGCAAATGCACGTCCGCCGGACCGCCGTCCTCTCCCCCGGTCACCGCGACACGACCCACCGCCAAGTGCACCGGCAGCCCCGTCGCGTCCGCCAGCCGCCGGGCCCGCGCCCTGGCCTCCTCCACACTCCTCGGTACATCACCGGGACCACACGCCAGCACCGTCACACTACTGAAGCCACGACCTCGCACCGACCCCAGCAGCCGTCCCGTGTACGAGCCGTCGTCCCGCCGGACACCACCGTCCTCGACCAGCGCCAGGCCCTCGGACCCGCCGTGCGAGGCAAAGAAGAACGTGCCGCCCGCGCCCCCGCCACCCGGCAGCGTCTTGCGCGTCGCCACCGGCCGGCCCTCGCCGTCACGCTCCCACGACACAAAGCCCGTCGTGCCGTTCAACCGGGCATACGCATCCTGCCGCACCGCCCAGTCCGCGTCATCGAACGACGCCACGCCGACCAGCCTGCCCTCCCGCGAACGGACCTCCCGCAACACCGGCGCGGGACGCGGCGGCTCTTCGGCAGGATCGGTCGCCGGGGCGACGGCGAACAGGTCGTTCAGGTCGCCCAGTACCGGGAGCGACGTGCCAGAGGAGGAGTCGGAGGGGGCGTCCGCCAGCGACGTGGATTCCGTCGCGCTCGTGTACTCGTAAGCCTGCCTCTCCTCGTTGTCCTCTATGACGAGCCGGTCGGTTCTGTCGAAGAACGCACCCGGCGGATAGATGGCCTCCGCCTCCGACAGGAAGGGCACGAACGGGCTGATCTCGCGCGCCGTCGACCGGGGAACGTGCACCAGACCCGGGTGCGAGCCCTGCGTGGCGGGCCTTCTCCGGAACGTGAACCGACGGGCCACGGCGGGGTCCAGCGAAACACTGCGGAAGAACGGCATCGTGATCGTCCGCGCGCCGTAGAGCGGCCCGTCCACCGGCGGCTCGTCCAGCGAGCCCGGCATGCCGCGATCGCCCCACCACACGTCGGCGTTCACAGGCGGCAGTATCTCCAGAGCCTCGATCGCCATGTCGATGTGCAGACCCATCTCGGCGTACAGCCGATCTGCCATGGCGTCGAGCCGCTGCCGCAGCTCGGAGATCTCAGGGGCCTGGCTCCCGAGATCGTTCCCGAGGTCCTCCTCCGCCACCAAGTCGTCGTACACGTCCTGGAGGTCCGGCAGCGCCCGCAGCATGATGGGAAGGAAGGCGGGCGAGTTCGCCGCCACGGCCCTCCGGACCATCCACCAGACGTTGAGCCGCACCAGGCGGCGGCCCATCCCCGAGCCGAGGCGTTCGCCGGTGAGATAGGTCTTCATCACCCGGTAGTCCGTCCCGCTGTACAGGTACAAGGCCGTCAGGTGGGCGGGGCCGAGCCGGCTCAGCGCCGCCATACCGCGGTCGCCGTAACGGCGCAGCCAGTCCAAAAGCGCGCGGTACCTGCGGTCGGTGGGCGGAAGCTGGCCAGCGAGGGCCTCGTCGACCATGGCCACCAGATCGTCGGGGACTTCGAGCTCGCCCGGGTTGATATCCCAGCCGTACCGCATGCGCTCGTCGTACAGGGCCCGGTGCGGCGGGACCAGCTGCCTGATGCGGGGGTCGTGGGGGTTGACCCGATGGAAACCGGCGAGCCTGGCCGCCTCCTCCGCCCAGATGTGGAGCGCGGCGCCGTCGCGCAGGATGGCACGTTCCCGCTCGTGGCCCATGCCGATCAGCTGGGAGGCACGCATGATCTCGGCCAGCGACTGCAGATCCGCCGGAATCATCCAGGCCATGAGCGCGGTGCGGAAGACAGACAGCTCCTGGGGCGACGTGCCGAGGGCGGCGAACGTCCGCAGCAGCCGCAGCGCGGGACCGCGATCCCCGCCCACCCGGCGCAACCCACGGCTGTCGTGCACGGCGCGATAGGCGCTGCCCGGCGCGTACCGCGCACGGCGACCGGGCGGGCGGGACAGCGTCTCGGCCAGCTCGCGCGGCAGCCCCGGACCCGCGTACGCCGCGTACGTGAGCGCGGTCATCAGCTCGTCCAGAGCGAGCGGCCCCGGCGGCAGGGTACGCAGCCTCTCCAGCGCGGCCGCGGGGTCGGCCGGAATGGCGCCCGGGGCGAAGAAGGCGCGCTGCGCCGCGGCCTCGCCGTGACGGGTGGCGAGTTCCCCGTGCATACGGAACACGGCGCCGCGAGCGGACTCGGTGAGCGCGCCGACCCCGCCCAGCATGCCGGCGAAGGCGAACTCCACATCCACACTGCGCCGGCGCCACTCACGGTCCCGGTACAGGCTCTGGAAGCGCGCCACGCCCGGTGATCCCGCCGGGCGCCAGGACGACACGGACCAGCCGGGGGCGTCATCGGTCACGTCCCTACGGATATCGGTGGCGTCGGTAGCGTCCTCCACGCCAGCGCTGGTGTCCGACTGGTCCGTCGCGGACACGGGGGTGGCATTGATCTGGACGGGCGCCGGGTAGGCGATGCCGGACCGCTCGCCCTGCTCCCCGGAACCGTCACGGACCGCGTCGGGCGCGAAATGGTACATCCCGACGGTGTCGCGCCGGCTCTGCGCCGTCGGCCAGGTCCCGTCCGGGTCGAAGTGCGGATTGGGAAGGTACTCGCCGACGGGCTGCCCGTTCTCCATCCGCTGCGCGCCGCGAATGAACCGGAGGTCCACGCCCCCGGCGAAGACCACCTCCTGCTGGTCGGGGAAGGGCGAGGCGAGACCCAACGTCGCGTTGATGTCGATGCCGCCGGGTGCCTCGATGTCGTACCGCCAGCGGTAGTGGCCCTCCAGAGCCGCCGCATGGAGCGGGTCGCTCAGGACCGAATCGCGCACATAGTGCGGATTTGTGGTCACGCTCAGATAGGCCGTCTTCGCCACACCGCCGCTGCTGTACACATGGTCCACCAGGTGGACCAGGTCCTCCCCGCGGGGGGTCAGTCCCTCGCGGAAGACCTGCTCGGGCGAGCGGCGGCTGAACTTGTACAGCGGGCCGTCGTGCGTGCGCCACAGCACGTCCGGAAGGGCTCCTCGCTCCAGCACCCCGGGGGTTGCGGCGACGAGGGCGGGGTCGAGGGGCGGGGTATGGCTCACCGGCCCGGTGGCGGGCCACTCGGCAGGCACGGCCGTGACGTTCCCGTCGGCATCCGTCAGCCAGTCCTGACGCAGCCGTGAGGAAGCGATGAGTCCGCGCCCCGGCAGATACCAGTCCCAGGAGGGGCCTCGCGCGTACAGCCGTCCCGCGTCGTCCGTGACCCTCCCGGCCGTCGGTCCCTCGGGGTTGTATTCCCCGCGCAGCCCGAGCCCCGGTATCTCGGCCACGAACACATGGAGATCGGCATCGTCCTGCCCCTGCCCCCACACCGTGGAACGGTCCCCGGCGAGCACCACCGGGAACTCCTCCACCGTGCCCGCGAAGCGCTCGTCGAAGTCGCCGTACGGGTCGTAGCCGTGCGTGCCCTGCCCGGCGTTCTCCGCGCCCACACCCGAGGGATCCTGGCGCGTCGTCACCGAGGACGATTCGGAGGCGAGGCCGGTCGTCGGGGCCGTGTGGATGGTCCCAGGTGGGAGCGGCGGCAAGTTGCCGGCACGGGCCACGCGCTTCCATGTGCTGAACTTCCACCAGCCCGACGTCTGGGTGCCCGGCTCGAAATGGGCCGTGAGGCGAAGCGGGGCGCCCGGGGCTTCGGAGATCGTTTTGAGGGGACCGCTGAACGTCACGGCGGTACGGCCGGTGCGGTCGGAGTACGCCTGCGACAGCTGCCGTCTGTCCGCTCCCAGACCGGACCCCAGCAGGACGACCTGGACCCCGGTCGCCGTTTGACGCAACGACGTGTCCATGTCCAGCAAGGCCAGGAACTCCTCGTCGGGCACCGTGACGGGCGACATACCGGGCAGGTGCATGACCACAGCACCGTTCTGGTCCGTATCGACCCAGAACACAGCGGAGTGCGGAGACTTCCAGATGGGGTTCCACGGTGTGTATGACCTCTGGAAGTAAGGACCGTTGGGGCCCAGCCACTCCTCCAGCACTTCGTCCATGGCCAAGCCGTTGGGCGTTGGAGTGCCGCTCCAGTTCTTCCCCACGGCCACCTGGCCGTCCGTGAGATTGAGCGCCGCGTCGAACGCCCCGCGCGACTTCAAGTGGTAGGCACCCAACGCGTGGTCGTCGTAGATGTCCACCTTCTCTGCGGCGGCCTGCGCGACGAGGGTCCTGAGCTGCTGCTCCGCAGTCGCGTGCCACTGGTCCGCGTCCGGCATGTGGAGCACCCTGCGCCCCAGGTCCTCGAGGGCCGCCGGATCCAGGTGGCCCAGCCGCTGGTGGGCAGCGGTCAGCGCCCAGAGGGCTCGCGCGACATGCGGTCCGGTCACCGGGCCGGAGCCGGCCAGCCCCATGACTTCCCGCACACGGGCCTCCCGGCTGCCTGCGGACGCGAGCCGGCTGAAGGCGTAGCCCAGTGCCGGGGACGGCATAGCCGTACTGAGCCGGGCATCGGGGTTCTGGGCGACCTGCTGCCGGGCGTTGTCCAGGACGTCCCGACAGGCGGTCGCGTCCGGGGCGTTCCCACCGGGCCGGCCGGCGAGGGTCGTCCACAGCTCCAGTCGGAACGGCGTCAAGCCGCTCAGCCGCGGTTCGTTGGCACGCATGGTCTCAAGCGCGCCGATCCCCTTGAGGAGCTTCTCGTACTCCCCACCCGGCACACCGAGGTCGTCCTCGATTCCGGTGCCGAACACCTGCCGCAGCGCCCGCACCAGCCGGAGCGTGGTCTTTCGCGTTTCCTCCGGAAGGTCGCCGGGGCCGGAGTGCAGACCCGCCTGCTCGGCCAGCAGCGGCAACTGCTCCAGCGGATCCGGAACGTAGGTCGCCACACGTCCGGGCACACCGCTGGGCGAGTCTCTCAAGACGCGAGCCGTGTTGACCAACCCGTTGACCGTGAGGGAAGCGACGGTTTCCCGCTTGCTGACGTTCGCGACATGCTGACCGAGCGGTACCTCCTCCAAAGGATCGTCGACCGGTGGCAACGACCCGTGTTCCGCAGTCGGTCCCAACGGGTCGCCGGCTGCCCCACCGTGGCAGACCTCAAGGCGGATCTTGTACCCCGGGGGCAGTTCGGCCACCTCACGCAGCCCGCCGATGTACTCGGCGCCGTCCTCGGCGCTCAGCACCACCTTCCGGCCGTTGTGGAGGTACAGTTCCAGTCCGCCCGGCAGCCCGTGACCGTAATAGACGTAGACCGCCCGGTCCGGCAGGTCCCTCTCCCTGCCCAGGATCAACGTCCCTGCGCCGGTGACCACCTCATGTTCGACCTGTCGCCTGTTGAAGTACGTCCGCAGCAGCTGAACCCGCGTCCGTACGCCGTCCCCGATCGACATACGGCCGAACCGCTCATGCTGGGCGGAGACCAACGGACGGGTGTTCACGTCACTGTCCCGGAACTCGGTACCGTCCAGCGCCCTCCACGTGCGGTCGACGAACGGCGCCGCCACTCTCGGCGGATGGAACGGCACCCAGGCGGGGGCGGGCGTGCTAGGGGCGGTGTCAACGTCGGTCAGCGCCAGGACATACTCCCGGCCACTGCCCTTGGACGTGCGCAGCAGCCCCGCGTCACCGCTGGGAGCCCACACCGTCCGCCCCAGCCTGACGGCCACGGCACGGGCCAGCTCGGGGTACCGGACATCGGCGTACGCCACCGCCAGCACCACCGGCACGTCCTTGGGCAGCTTGGCCAGCTCGGGATCGTTCGCCAGCTTCTCCGCGAACGCCTCGACGCTCAGCACCTGTCCGTCGGGGCCGCGCACGCCGCCCTTGGTACCCTTCGCGCTCACCACGAAGGCGTTGGTCCGCCACGGCGCGTGCTTCGCGGACTCCAGTTCGAGCGACTGGTCCGTCTGCTTCCTGTACACCCGCAGTCGGCTGATCGACACTCGGTCGACCTTCTTGGACGTCCAGTTACGGCCGACTATCGCACCGGAGCCGTCCCTCAGCAGGGTCTTCGGATCCAGGTAGGGATCTGCCGCGGGAGTGGGCTGTGTGGCGGTCGGGGTTGCGGGGCTGAAGATGCTGTCGGGGGCGGTTGAGGTCGGTGTCTGGGCGGCCGGGCTAGCGGTTGGGGCCGCAGGGGTTGCGGGCGCGGGAGCCTTCCCGGGAGGCGGCACCGCCGACCGCTGTCCGGACTCCTCGGAGGAGGGAGTGTCCGCGGTGTCGGTACCCAAAGGCGGCGACGCGACGGAGTCGTCGGGACTGGCGGTGGCGTTGGAAGAGGTCTGGGCGCGCTGCTCGGGTGTGGCCGCCTGCGGATCGCCCGGGCGCGCACCGGCGGCGGGTACACCGACCACGGGCGGCACCTGGGTCACCGGGGACGACAGCTCCTGGTCTAGAGGCACCGACAGGGATTCGTCCAGGGAGGTCGGCAGGGCTTCGTCCTGGAGGGAAAGGTCCTCGGGTGTAGTGCCCTCGGGTGTAGTGCCCTGAGCTGTGGTGCCCCGAGCCTGGCCCGGGTGCTGCGTGTGCGCCTCGGGACGGGGAGCGGCGTGGGGCGGCGGGAGGTCCGGTGTCACCGTCGGGGCCGGCTGCGCCCCGACGGTGCCGTCCTGGTCCTCCGCGCCGTCCGCGACCGGGGACATGCCGACAGGGGTCTGGTGCCCCCTGGGGGACGCGGTGAGGTCCGGGGACTGCTGGCCCGCCGGGCCCCCCAGGCGGGCGTTCTCGGCATCGGCGTCGGCGGCAGAGGCGTCGACTTCGGCGTCGGCGTTGTAAGGAAGGCTGTCGAGTCCCGCCGTCGACGGCAGATCCGCGCTCTCGGTGACGGTCGTTGCAGCGTTGGACACGCGCACCGTCGTTCCCGGGTCCGCGGCCAACTGCCCGGCGGAGGGGCTCTCTTCCGCGGTGCTCTCCCCGGCGCCCTCCGGGGTGAACCTTTCGACATCCGCTTCGTCCGCCACCATGTCGTCGGCGTCTTCGGCGATCGGCGCGCGTGTGTCGTCGTCCGCCGTCCGCTCTCGGTCGGACTCCCCCTGGCCGGTGCCGGTGCCGGTGGTTCCGGTGCCGGTGGTTCCGGTGCCGGCTGCGTGGCCCGCGGGCGAGTTGATGACGTTCGAACTCAGCGGCTGCTGCCCCGGGGTGAGCGCGGCGCCCTCCGTGATGGGCATCCCCTCCTCCGGATCGAGGAGTGTCTCGTCGGCGGAAAGGCCGGCGGGGTCGTCCTCGTAGTCGGAGGTGACCGCCGACTGCCCGGTGCCGGACGTGTAGACGGGCGCGGGGACGGCCGTGCCCGAGAGGTTCGCCTCGGAGGAGGAAAATGTCCCAGGCGCGGGAACCGCAGTGTCCGCGGTGTCCGCGGTGTCCGCGGGATTGAGTGTGGAGAAGACGGACCCGCTGCTGGAACCCTCGTACGCAGGCACATTGCTCTCCACGTACGGAGGAATACCGCTCTCCTCGTACGAGGGCACCTCGTTCTTGCTGGACGTAGGAAGTCTGGTCTCACTGTACGGAGGAACATCGTTCACGCCGTACGAAGGCACATTGCTCACGCCGTGCGGGGGAACGCTTCTCTCTCCGGACGAAGGCACATCGCTCGCGCTGTACGGAGGGAGATAGTCCTCGCCGACGGGGTTTTCCAGTACGGCCTTCGCGTCGGAGGCATCGAAGGGGGAGGAAGCGTACGGCGGTTTGACGATGCCGAAGGAATCCTTGTTCGACGTCGGCACATGCTCGTCGAGGCTGTAATCCGTTACGTGCGTCCCACTACCGCTCCCGCCACCGCCACCGCCGGCCGGGAGCTGGTTGATGCCATTCTTGTTGAGATTGATGTTCAGGAAGAACTTCTTGTTCAGCCGTTTGCCGCCGGACGAGAGGACGTCGGAGGTGGACTCGAAAATGGCCCCGCTGACGCCGGCCGTCAGAAACGTCTCCGGGTTGAGGGAGAACCCGCCGATGAAGATGGCATTCGTGAACGCTTCGGCGAACACTTCGGCCTGTCCCTCGTTCACGAAGGCCAGCGGGAGTTCGGCCGCCTTCTTCCACAGCGGACTGTCCTTGAAGAATTTCTTGACGTACGGCTGAACGAACTGGGAAAAAGCGCCGCCGAAGAGTCCCGCGAACGCTCCCACGACGGCCGACTGCCCGATGTCCGACCAATCGAACTTCTTCCGCCGACGATCCGGGTCCCCCACCTCCATCGAGATGATCTGCGTCGCGAAGGTGGTGAAGGCCTCCTCAATCGCTTCGAGCACCGCCGAGACCGGAGTCGGGACGGACCGGGCCATCCGCTGGAGAATCAGGATGATCCTGAGCGCGGTGCGGAATTTCGCCGCAGCTATCTCGGACAGCGAGGTACCGAAGTCGAAGACGGAGGCTGCGGCAAGAAGCGCGAGTTCGAGGTTCATCATGATGAACTCGAGAAGCATCTCGTACTTGCCTTCTCGAAGCTTCATCGTGTCAGGGCCGTGCTGGGCGGATAAGTTCCGGAGTTCGGTGGAGAACTGTGCCAGATGGTTCGTCCCGGAGTCGTCGACGAACTCCTTCACCGCGGCGACAAATTCCCTGGCCATCTCCGGCGGCATCGACTTGCCGGCTGTGGTGATCGCTCCCTTCAGCGAACTGGAGAGCGCCTCCACGTCGTCCGCCAACCGGCTGTAGGCCACCCGCGCATCCCAACCCCTGTCCTCGTTTCCGGACGCGACGTTCCCACCCACGTACCACTTGAGGAACTCTCGAAAATCGGGTGGGAACTCGATCGCCATTTTACCGCCGCTTCCCGGTTCCCGACGCCGCGTCCGCGATGTCGTCCATCGCCCACTCCTGCGGACGCCCGACCGCAGAGGCCTGCGCGGCGACCGCGTTGATCAGTCCCTGCACGGCTTCGGTGATACCTGTCGTCGTCCTGATCACCGAATCGCTTGTCTCCCGCCATTTGGCACCGAGCTGGTTGGCGAAGTCGTCACCCACCCCCTCCTCACCCCACCAGCCCTCGAAGTTCCGGTAGGTCTGCTGGAACCTGGGGAGCATCCATGGCCCGGTACTTGCCGTCGAGGAACTCCAAGCTCGTCAGTTCGCCCTTCCCTCCGACGGTCACCCGGACCGCCCGGCCCGCCGAGTGAGCGGTCATCGACGCGGCGTTCAGCTCACTCGTAGCCTTGGCCACCGCTTCTTGCGTCGCTGTGAGATGGGCCATCGCCTCGGCTACGCGGTCGTTGATCGACTCACTCAACCTGGTCTCCCTGCTGGGTACTTGGTACTTCACGCGCCACTGACCACGGGTCAAGGAGCCTGACGAGCGGCCCCGGCAACCTCGCCGGGGGCGCCCCCGGTTTCAGACGTCCCCCGCCTCCCCGGTCCCGGGCTTCTCCTCCACCCCGACCGACCCGAGATCCGGCAGGTCGGTCATCGGCCTCGGCCGGTCACCGCCCGCTTCCGGATCGGCCAGGCCGCCGACCGCTTCGGGGCCGGGCCAGCCCAGGTCGCCGCCCTCCGCCTCGAACCGTTCCAGGTCGGCCTTGGCCTCCCGCAGCGCGCTCACCGTGACGAGTTGCCCCACCGGGGCGGAGGAGCTGAGGAACAGCACCTCTTTGCCCTCCGGCATCCTCGCCAGCAGATCGGGCACCGACATCACCTCGTGCGGGGGCAGTTTGGCGTCGTCCAGCTCCGGTGATGTCGAGAAGACGGGCACGGCCTCCGTGCCGTCCTGCGCGTCGGTCACCGCCAGGCCGCCGTTCTCGTCAACGCACACGGCCACCTCGGCGTCGGCGAGCATCAGGGCGAACAGTTCCTCCGAGGCGTATCCAGTGGCGACCAGTTGCACGGCGGCGTCCACGGGGCCGACCGGTGGGGCCCAGCCGTACGCGTCTGGGGAGGGGCGGTACTCGGTGTTCTCCTCCCACTCGACGATCTCGCCGTTCTCGTCGCTGCGCCAGCGCCCGAGGCTCGCCCAGGACGGCGGGGGTTCGCCCTCGTCACCGTTCCAGTGCCGGTCGATGATGGACAGCCAGTGGTCGGGGGCCACCTTGGCGGCCTTGACGTAGTCCTCGGGCGGCTCCCGGAAGCCCTCTTGGCCCTTGAGTACCGCGCCAGGGCCGCCCTGAAAGCCGCCGGTGCCGCCAGTGCCGCCGACGGGATCGTCCGCGGGGTGCGCCTCCGCGGTGTTCTCTGGCTCGTTGTCCGGTGTGCCGGAAGAACTCGTCATGGGATGAAACTCCATCGATGTGCGGTGTGTGACGTGCGGTGGGCGCGGAGTTCCGCGGATCAGGTGGTGGAGCCCAATCCCGGATCAGGTGGAGAGGTCCAAGCCGAGGGCCGACCCCCGGCGGTCTCCCCGTCAGCGGCCTCCTCCTCGGCGGGGGCCGTGGCGGCGGGCGTGGCGGGCGCGGGTTCGCCGCTGACCGTCGGGGGGCGCACGGGGGCCGGGTACTCGGGAGCCTCCCCGACAGCCGCCTCCTGCCCCTCCAGGATCCCGTTCTCCGCTCGCGCCGTTTCCTCGACCGCCTGACGCAGCACGTCGCTTTCCACGGTCATGCTCACCGGGCCCGAGGGGTTGAGGTAGAGCACATGCCCGTCCGGTATCCGGTCCAGGAGCTGGATCACCGGCATCAGCTCGTACCCGAAGCGACCGGCGGCGTGCAGGTACGTGGGGGAGGTGAAGACGGGGACCACCGACGCGCCGTCGGGCGATGTGGCCGACAACGGGCCGCCACCGGGCCCGAGCAGCACCGCCACCTCCGCGCCGACCAGCAACCGCGGTACGGCCTCACCCGGGCCGTAACCGGTTGCTGCGAGCTGGACCGCCTCGTCCACCGCGTCGGTCGGCGCGGGCCAGCCGAGCGCCTGCGGCGAGGGACGGTACTCCTCGTTCCCGCGCCACTCCTCGATGTCCCCGTCCAGGCCGGAGCGCCACTGGCCCACCACCGCCCAGTTCGGCGGCTCGCCCTCCCCCGACCACGCCGGGTCGACCATCCCCAGCCAGTGGTCCGGGGCGAGCCGAGCCGCCTCCTTGATCTCCTCGGGGACCGGCGGCGCGTCGGCAGTGGCCTCGGCCTCGGCGGTGGAGTTCGCGGCCGCCGTGTTGTCGTTCATGAGCTCCTCGTTGGGGTGTTATGCGCGGTTGTTCAGTATCTGACGGAGCTTCTCGGCCAGGGAGCCGGCGAGCTCCAGGTTCCGCGTGCGGAACCAGTCGTCGACGAGGCGCTCCAGCAGCTCGGGGGTGAGGGGGGCGCCGTCGGCGTCGTGCCCCAACGTCACCAGGACATCCCGCACGTCCTCCAGGGTGTCACGGTGTGCCGCGAGCCACTCCGCCGCTTCCTGGTCGGCCGACCCCTCCGAGGCGTCGTCCGGCCCGATGCCGGTCGGCCACTCCGTGTCGTCCAGGGCGTGCTCGTCCGGGAACCTGCCGTCGACGGCCACGTGCTCACGCAGCTCGGCCTCGGTCAGCGGGGCGATATGCCAGTAGCGGCCCCAGTTGTCGACGTAGTCGAGATCCGTTGACTCCGGGGTGCCACGTTCCCGCAGCTGGTCGAGGACCATTTGGCAGCCCCGCATGATCTCGTGCAGGGAGTGGTGGCCGGCCGTCAGCATCTCGGCCAGCAACGCGATCCGCACCAGGCCCAGGTCGAGGTCCAGGCCCCACACGTCGCGCATCGCCACGGCCTGCGTCATCAGCCGCTGCGACGAGCCGGACGTGCCGGCCAGCACCAGCCCGCCGGCCGGCTCGGTGGCGGCCTGGAAACGGCTGCTCATGGCGTAGTCCCAGCGGTTCCTCCCCGGAATCCATGCCATGTCCGCGTCCGGCATCAGCGCCCGCTCGGCCTCGCTCAGCGGGGGCCGTACGTCCTCGGGGAGCACCGCTGCCCGCAGGGGCCGTTCGGCCTCGGCGAGCAGACGCGCCTGCTCCCGGGGCGGCATGCCCTGCGTCTGTGCGCGCGCCTCGCGGTACGCGGTCATCGTGCTCGACGGCAGCCGTTCGGCGTATTCGTCGATGATCGACTGCGGCATCGGGGCGGGCGTGCCGAGCAGGTCGGAGATCAGCCCCCCGGCCGGATGCGGGGCCCCGATCCACAGCAGGCCCATCCGCTCCCGCAGGTTGCCCGACTCCACCACGGCCTGGATCCGGTCCCGGTCGGTGCCCACGGCGCCGTCGGTGCTGGGATCGGCCGAGCCCAGTTCCGCCCAGCGGCCCGCCGTCACGGCACGCTCCCACACCGCGCGAACCATCACGCCGAGCTGGGCGTTGGCGGCGTCGTGGTCGCCGAGATACCGGCCGAGCCGCTCCTCGAAACGCTCGGCCTCCTCCATGTAACGGATGCGCGCCCGGATCCAGTCCGGCGCCTGCCGGGTCGCCAGCCGCCGCCGCACGGACACCGGCGCGGCGGACAATGTCTCCACCACCCGGCGCAGCCGCGCCTCGCTGTCACCGGTGGTCTCACTGCTGGTGTCGCCGGTGGTGTCACCGGGCCCGTCCGGAAGGCCGGAGAGATAGCGGTCGCCGTCGCGGACGAGGAGGGCAGGCGGCGCGCTCCGCGTGGGGTCGCCGTGGAACGTCACCTCCCCGTCCGGGCCCGCCACGGCCACCTCCACGCCGAGCGCGCGAACGACCGTCCCCACGAGCGCTTCCATCGGCATGCTCACGCCCTCGCCCGCGTAGGAGGGGTCGCTCATCAGCACCTGGAAGCGCTGGACCGGGCTCAGGGTGGCCTCCGAGACCGGCAGCGCGTCGCCGAGAAGGGCCGCCTGGGTCTGCTGGGAGGTCCCGAGCTTCACCCCGATCCGCTTGAGCAGGCCCAGCGGGATCGTCCGGCCCCGGTCCAGCGACGGCACCGTCACCTCCGCCACGTCGGCTTCGGTGACGGTCCGCCCGAGCCAGTCGCGGAAGGCCTCGGGGGTGTCGATCCCCGCCTCCCGGAGCGCCTCGGGTACCGCGTACCGCAGGGCGGACAACAGGGTGTCGGCCGTCCGGTCGCCCTCCCCCGGCGACTCGTGCAACGCGAAGGCGGCGCCGTCGAGTTCGGAGGCGTACGGCCCGGTGCGCCGGTAATCCCCCCGCGCCGCGGGCTCGACCGCGGACTCGACGGCCGGGGTCTCGTCGTTCTCGTGCTGCGTGAGTTCCACGATCCGCGGCCACGGCTCGCTGTCGGCGTTGTGGTAGGGCCTGGGCGGGTAGGGCAGTTCATCCGTCGTGTAGTCGGCGAACTGCTGCCCGGAGACGGGATCGGTCTCGATGTCGCGGGCGGTGATGCTCAGGACCTGGCCCGGCGGGTAGAGCACCTCGTCCTCCTCACCCACCCACGCCGCGAACGGCGTCACCACGGGGGCGGTGGAGTGGTCCACGAAGCCCCGCATCGGGTGCCGGTCCCGAGCGTCGCCGATCTCTTGGGCGTCGTCGCGCATGTACCCCGTCGCCAGGCCCGCGTCCTCGCTGGTACTGCGGAACCGCGGGAGGTACATGGTGGTCGCGGTGACGAGGGGCGAGTCCTGCGGGATCTGGCCCAGGCGGCCCGGAAGCCAACCACCCCACCACACCGGCCCGTTCACCGGCGGCAGGATTTCCAACGCCTCGACCGTCATGTCGACATGCCAGGCCAGCTCGTCGTAGACGCGGTCGGCGACCCGGAACACCTGGCGACGCAGCTCCGCCACGGCCGGTCCGTCCGTGGCCGGGTCCAGATCCTCAGTCAGTACGCCGCTCGCCTCGACGATCTCCGGTTTGTTCGCCAGCAGCTCCGGCAGGACCGGATCTCCGCTCGCGGCGTCCTCCTGTACGAGCTGCCACACCTGATGCCTGATCATCCAGCGGCCGACGGCCTCGCCGAAGCGGCCCCCGGTGACGAAGGTCTTGAACAGCGTGTGATCCGGGCCGGTGTACAGGAACAGCGCGGTCAGGTGTGCGGGGGTCAGGGCGCTCAGGGCGGCCCGGCCCCGCTGTCCGAACCGTTCGAGCCACTTCCTGGTGGCCTCCACGCGTTCGGCCTGGGACTCCATCTCGCCCCCGGTCACCGCCGCCGTCACCGCCTTGAGGATGTCTTCGGGAACGGCGACGTCGTACCGGGAGACGAAGCGCGTCCTGGCGTCATACACCTGGTGGTGCGGCAGCGGTCCACGGATGCCGTAGGCCCGCGCGGCCCACTGGTGCAGCCGCACGCCGTCCCGGGTGACCTCGGTGCGCTCCGCCTCGTTGCCCAGGCCGACCAGGTGCGAGGCGCGCAGGGCCTCATGCAGGGACTGGCTGCCGGTCAGGATCGACCAGGCCAGCACCCCGTTACGGAAGGCCAGCACCTCGGCTCGGGTCGCCCCGATCGCATGGTATGCCTGCAGCAGCCACAGCGCGGGACCCACCGTTCCGCCCACGTACCGGAACCCACGGGGATCGTGGGCCCGTTGGTAGGCACCCTGACGGTGGCCCCGGGGATGCGCAGGGCGGGGGGAGCGGAGCCACCCGGGCAGGGTGGCGCGCAGAGAGGAGGGAGCCGCGCCCGCGTACGAGGCGCCGGCGAACGCGCCCATCATCTCGATCATGGACGGCCCGCTGCTCAGGAAGCGGCGTACCGCGTCGGGCTGGCCCAGCCAGCGTTCGCCGGAAGGCCCCCGGAAGAAGGCCCGGTCCGCGGCGTCCGAGCCGTGTCGCTGCGCCAGGTACTGGTGCAGCTGGAAGACGGCGCGCGCGACGGCCTGCTGGGCGGCGGGGGTGGCGGCGATCTTCTGGGCCAAGCCGAATTCGAACCGCACGCTGAGGTTGTGCCATTCGCGCTGCCTGTACATCCCGGCGAACCGCGTGCTCTCGGGCATCCCGGCGATCTGCCAGCCGGGCACGGCCCACGGCTTGCCCACCGGCGCGGACGGGGCGGGGTCCGTGATGGTGGAAGACGGGGGCTCCGGGAGGTGCTGGAAAGCATCGGCCGCCGCACGGGTCCTCGGGGGAATCCGCAGGAAAGTCGTCGGGGTGCCGTCGGGAGACTCCAGGAGGTGGATCTCGGCGGTCTTCTCGCCGTCCTCATTCCGTCCCGGAGTGACGGCCGTCCTGCCGGTGTTGAGATACACCTCCAGCCCGGTGGCGTCAGCGATGCCCTGCGCCCGCTCGACGGCGCGGGCCAGGGTGCCCGCGCCGGTTCCGGGTACGGCTCCGGGGTCACAGGCCAGCACGGTGATGCTGGTGAAACCGTTCGCCGCCGGATCCTCGCCGAGCAGGCGCCCCACCATCTCGTCGTCGGCACCGACCGTCACATCGTCCTCACGGGCGAGGACGTAGCCGCCGTTCTTTCCGTGGGACGTCCAGAAGAACGTGCCGGTGGCAGGCAACGGACGCCGCGAGGGCACCCGTTCACCACCCGGACCACGGCTCCACTCGGTGTAGTGAGTCGCCAGGGGCAGTAGACCATAGAAAGGCTCACGCAGCGCCCAGTCCTGCCGTGAGAACGATGCCTTGCCGACCGTACGGCCGTCCGCACGGCCATCCGCACGGATCTCCTGGACCACGATCCCCTCCAGAGACCGGGCGCTCTCGTGTCCCTGCCACGGAGCGTTCCAGAAGTCCGGCTCCGGATAGGCCGGGGCCGGTGCGTCGGAGGGGCCCTCCTCACCGGGGTGGGAATCTACGTCCATGTCAAGGTCGGAGTCCCATTCGCCATCCGACATGTCGGAGTCGGAGCGGCCGAGGTCGAGGCCGAGGAGATCGTCCGCCGAGTCCTCGAGCTCGGCCGGAGCGTAGGCGAGCGGGTCGGCCTGCGACGTTGCGGGGAGGCCGTCCGGCAGCGGAGTGTCACCCGCCGCGTACACGGCTCCCAGCGGGGCCACGGCCGGGGCGACGACGGATGCCTGCCAGTTTCCGTTCCGTACCCATGTGCCCGGCAGCCCGGTGGCTGTCTCGGGATGCAACTGGATGGTGAGCGGGGCGGCGAACGAAGCAGGCGACGGCCAGACCACCTGGAGGAGACCGCTGTAGCTCCAGTTGACGTGGCCGGTGCGGCGGTAGAACTGCGACGCCACCTGCCGTCCCGGGGTACCGAGACCGGACCCGAGGAAGAAGAACGGGATCCCCGGGGGTGTCGTGCGCACCAACGGGGACAACCACAGGAGCGCCTGGAACTCCTCGTCGGACACCTGGACACCGGACAGCCTCGGCAGGTGCAGCATCAGGGCCCCACTCGGCGCCGTGTCGGTCCAGAGCACCATGGGTTGCGGAGTCACGGCCTGCCCGGGCTCCTTCCACGGCGGATCGTTCCGCGTGAGGCCCTGCGGCCCCGCCACATGAACGACATCCGTGTCCACGCCGAGGGGCGCCTGCCAACCGCTCCAGTTGTAGCCCTGGACAGTCCCGTCGGCGCCGATCAGCTCTGTGGACGGTTCGAACGCGCCCATGGACATCAGGTGGTAGGCGGCCAGCGCATGCTGATCCGTGATGTCCACACCCTCCGCGAGCGCCTGCGCGGCCAGTGTCCACAGATCGGCGAGGCGTGCGGCGTCCCACGGGACGTGGCCCTGCATGTGGAGCACCCGACGGCCGAACCCCTCACGGGACACGGGTGGCATCGCGCTGAGCAGCCGGTGGGACCGGGCCAGCGGCCACAGGGCCCGTGCCATCTGGTCCCTCCCCATCGGCACGTGCCACGGGGTCTTGGTCACACTCCGCGCCAGGCTTTCGCCCAAATTGGTGAGACGGCTGAGGGTGTGGTCCACGGCCGGGTGCCGTAGTTCCCGACTGAGTTCGGCAGCCGGCCGTGCGGCCTGCCGTACTCGGGCGGCGTCCAGGACTGCCAGGTAGGCGTTCTGGTCCGGGGTGTTGCCGCCGAACGACTGGGCATAGAAGGTCCACAGATCCATCCGGAACGGCGTGAACCGGCCCAGCGCCGGGTCGTTGGCCCGCAGGTTCTCCAGGGCGACGATGCCGTCCAACACCCGCTGGTACCGGCCGCCCGGCACACCGCGGTCGGCCTCTATGTGGTTGCCGAACGTCTTCCGCAACGCCCGCACTAGTCGGCGCATGGCCTTCCGCCGGTCCTCCGGTGTCTCGTTCAGTCCGGGGTGCAAGCTGTTGTCGTACGCCAACCGGTCCAGTTCGTGGTCCAGCGGCTCCGGGACGTGGCTCACGATGCGCCCTTGCAGACCATTGCCCGCCGTGGTCAGCACGAAGGTGTCCGGCGCGACCGCGAGGGGCATGAGGGACGCGTCGACTTCCATCCTGCTGACGTTCGCGGTGTGCTGACCGAGAGAGACAACCTCCAGGGGATCGTCGACATGCGGCGGCGGCATGGATTCCCCCTGGGGCTGTGACGGGTCGCCCGCCAACGCGCCGTAACACGCATCCAGTCGCAGCCGGTAGCCCGGAGGCAGCTGGGACAGCTCGGGCAGCCCGCCGATGTAGCGTGCGCCGTCCGCGGCGCTCAGTGTCACTGTCCGGCCGTTGAGCAGGGCGAGCCCGAGGCCGCCGGGCACCCCATGGGCCATGAAGACATAGACCGCCGGGTCGACGGGCGCGATCTCTTCCACGCTGTAGTCCAGGAAAGCGTCGCCGGTCTTCACGAAGCGCGTGAGCAGCCGCTTCTCGAAATACGAGCGCGCATTTTCCTCCCGCCTTCGTGTGTTGTCGTTCACCGACATGCGGCCGTACCACTTGTGGAGGTTCGTGACCATGAGCCGGGTGTCGACATCGCTGTCCCGGAACGGAGTGCCGTCCAAAGCAACCCACTGACGGTCGACAGTCGGCAGCACGGACGCCGGCGGAGCCATCCGGACCCAGGCGCCGTACGGCAGTCGGGCATCGTGGTCGACCAGTACCGGGACATACTCACGACGGTTTCCGTTGCGCTGCAGACGTCCCCGGTCGCTGGGGCCCCACACGGTCCGCCCCAGCCGGGCGGCCACGATCCTGAGGAACTCCTGGTAGCCGCCGCCCACATACGGTATGGCCAGCACCACGGCCACGTTCCCCGGCAGCTTCGCCAGCTCGGGGTCCGCCGCCAGCTTCGCTGCGACCTCGTAGGCGTTCAGCGTCTGTCCCGCGAACGTCACGGCCCGGCCGTCGTCGCTCTCGCCCGCCACCACATAGGCGTCGTCCGGCCACGGCGCGCGCTCCTGGACCCCCTTCGACACCCGCTTGGGCGGCAGGCCGGGCCGTTGCTCGTAGACCCGGATCTTGCCGGTCACCAGGCGCTCGATAGGCTCGAGCGTCCAGTTGCGTCCGCGCACCGCACCGGAGACGTCCCGCAGCAGTGTCGTCGGCGACAGCAGCGGGTCCTCCGGGTCCGGGTCCTCGACCGTGGGAGGGTCGGACGGCGTGGAGGATGCCTGGCCCGCCGCCGACTGATCCGGCTGCCCGGTCACATCGCTCGGCGCCTGCCATGTGGTCTGCACCCACTTGGCCAGCTTTCCGGCGTTGTCCCTGCGGTGCGTCACGATGCGCAGCGGATCCGACGGGTCTTCGGCCTCGGCCACCTCGTGGGGTCCGCTGTAGACGTAGCCGAAACGCCCGGTGCGGTTGGAGTACGCCTGTGACACCGCACTCTGCTGTCCGGCCCCGGGACCGGACATGACGAAGACCGCCGGAACCGTCAGGGGGATCCGGTGGAACCGTGTCATGAGATCCGTCAGCGCCAGGAACTCCCCCTCGGACACCGGTACGGGACCGAGCGTGGGCACGTCCAGCACCAGACCCCAGGCCTGGTCCGTACCGGCCAACAGCATGATCGGCATTCCCGACTGCTGCGTGCGCCACCTCGGCTCGTACGGCTTGGCGTCGGCGATGTGAACGGACGCGCTGGTCAGCAGGTGCGCCCGGTCCCACTCGACGCCGTTCGGCGCCGGCACGCCACTCCAGTTGACGCCCCTCAGCGACTCACCGACCTCGCTGGGATCACTGGTCCTCAGCAGCCTGGACTCGTCGAACGCGCCGACTTCCTCGAGGTGGTACGCGGCCAGCACATCCGAGTTCAACGCGTCCGCGCCCTGGGCGAGGGCCTTGGCCGTCACCTGCCACAGGGCTGGGGTCCTCGTCTGGTCCCACGCGTTTGTGTCCCGCAGATGGAGTGCCTTGCTGCCCAGTTCCGCCACGTCCTGCGGCGGCAGGGCGATGCGCTGGGACGCGGCGGCGCCCGCCCACAGGGCCCACGCGACCTGCCGGGGGCCCACCTGCGCGGAGGGGTCGAGCTTCAACAGGGTCCGGACGTGCGCGTCACCGCCCTTCGTCAGCTGATCAAGGGAGTACGCCAGGGCGGGGTCGGGGGCCGGGGTGAGCCGGGCGTCCGGATCGGCGGCCAGCCGGTCGCCGGCGTCATCGAGCACGGCAAGATAGTCGGCCCGGGCCGGCACGAACCCACCCGACCGGCGGGCGAGGAACGTCCACAGACCCATGTGGAAGGGCGTCAGGCGGCTCAGCTCCGGGTCGTTCGCGCGCATCCGCTCCAGCGCGGCGATGCCATGGAGCATCCCGGTGAACCGCGCATCCTTCTGGACGTGTTCGCCGAACACCCGCTTCAACGCCCGCAGCAGCCGGAGCGTGGTCTTGCGGGTTTCCGGAGTCACAGCGCCCGGGCCGCGGTACAGCCCCGCCTCCCGCGCCAGAGCGTCGAGTTCGTGGTCCAGCGGCTCCGGCAGGTGAGCGACCCTCCTGGCGACCTCGCCACCGGGGCTGTCGAACACTACCCGGCCGGTGGTGTAGGCGCCGGTCTGGCGGGTGTACGTGGTCGCCTCCCGCCGACTCTCGTTGGCGGCGTGCTGCCCGAGTGACACGTCCTCCAGCGGGTCGTCGACGAAGGGGGCCGGCGCGGTCGAGGGATGAAAGAGCGATGGGTCGCCTTCCGATTCGCCCCAGCACACCACGATGTCCAGCTTGTAGCCGGGGGGCAGTTCGAGCACCTCGTGCAGCCCGCCGATGTAGCGGCCCGCGTCGCGGGTGCTCAACCAGATCGTGCGGCCCCGCACGCTGAGCCCCACCCTGCCCGGTTTGCCGTGCGCGACGAAGGTGTGGACCGCAGACTGCGGGGGCAACTCCTCCGATCCGGTCATGGCGTGGCCATCGCTCACCGGAACGAAGTGCGTGAGCTGGCGTGCGGAGCGGAACAACCGGTACCGCTGCTCGGCGGTGCGCCGCCTGGGCTCGTCGTCCCGATGCGACTCCAGGCCGAACCGCTCGTGGCTCTCGTCGACCATCGGCATGGTGTCCACGTCGCTGTCCCGGAACGTCGTACCGTCCAGCGCGGTCCACTCGCGGTCGGTGTAGGGCACCTTCACCGACGGCGGGTCGAACGGCGCCCAGGCGCCGAGCGGCCGGTCAGGGCCGGGGTCGATCAGTGTGAGGACGTGCGCGTCCAGCTCGTGGTCGTACCGCAGACGCCCGTCACCGCTGGGAGCCCACGCCCGCCGCCCCAGCCGGGTCGCCACCGCGCGCTGCAACGCCATGTACTGGCGACGTGCGCCGTACGGCACCGCCAGCACCACTGCCACGTTTTTCGGCTGCTTCAACAGCCCCGGATCGTTCGCTAGCTTGTCGGCGAACTCCTCGTTCGTCAGCACCTGCCCATCGAGGATCCGCACACCCCCCCAAACCAGCTCGCCGGCCACCACATAGGCGTCGCTGCCCCACGGCGCGGGCTCGTCCGACACCCGCTTCGGATCCGAGCCCGGTTCGGCCTTGTACAACGCCACCCGGTCGGCCCTCACCCGGTCGACCCGCTCACCCGTCCAGTTGCGCCCACCCGGCGCGCCGGAGGCGTCCCGCAGCAGTGTCGCCGACGACAGCAGCGGGTCCGCGGCCACGACGGACCCGGCCGACGGAGCCACGGTGACCATGCCGGCGGAGGACGTCAGGATCGGCCGGGCCTTCCAGGTGGTACTGACCCACTGTCCCAGCTTCTTGTCGCCGATTGCGGTGATGCGCAGCGGAGCGGACGGGTCGTCCTCGATCACGTCGAGGGGCCCGGTGCAGCTCCAGCCGTTCCGGCCGGTGCGGTCGGAGAACGCCTGCGACCGCCGCAGATCGCCTGCCTCGGAACCGGGCATCACGAAGACGACGGGGATCTTGACGGCCTCCTCTGTCAGCAACGGGGCGAGGTCCAGAAGCGCCCAGAGTTCGTCGTCGGGTATGCGCAGCGGAGGGTGCCCGGGCAGGTGTATCACTACGGCGCCCTGGTCCGTCCCCGTCCAGATCACTCTGGATTCCCGAAGCGACCCCTTGGGCTTCCACGGCGCCCGCTGAGAGAGGGTGGTGGTGCCGTTGCCTTGTCGCACCAGCGCGTACGACTGGTCCACGTCGACACCGTTCGGAGCCGGGCGGCCACTCCAGTTGTAGCCGGTGGGTTCCGTACCGTCGGTGAGGACCTGGTCGAAGGCGCCCAGTGTCCTGAGGTGGTGGGCGGCCAGCACATGCCGGTCGGTGATGTCCAGGCCGCTCACGTGGGCACGCATCACCAGCAGCGTGAGCTCCATGACCTGGTCGTCGCCCCACGGGGCCGTGTCCGCCAGGTGGAGAACACCGCGGCCCAGGCTCTCCTGGTCCGCCGACTGCATCCGGAACAGGACCAGGTCGGCCGCGGCCACCATCGCCCAGAAGGCCCGTGCGATGTCCTTCGGACTCACCGGCGAGGAGCCCGGCAGATCCAGCGCGTCGCGTACCAGGTCCGCCCCACCCGCGCCCGACAGCTCGTCGACCGCGTACGTCAGGGCAGTGTCCGGGAGCATCTGGCCGAGCCGGGCGTCCGGCCGCTGGGCCAACTGGCCCCGGGCGGCGTCCAGGACCCGCAGATAGGCGTCCTGGTCCGGGGTGTCCCCGCCGATTCGCCGCGCCAGGAACGTCCACAGGTCCATCCGGAACGGCGTCAGCACACGCAGATCCGGGTCGTTGGCGCGCAGGGTCTCCAAGGCACCGATGCCCTTGAGCACCCGCTCGTACCGGCCACCCGGCACCCCGCGGTCGTCCTCGGTGCCGTTGCCGAACTCCTCCCTCAGCGCACGCACCAGCCGCAGCATGGTCGCGCGGACCTCCGGCGGCACGGCACCCGGGCCGCGGTGCAGCTCCGCGTCCCGCGCCAGCAGGTCCAGTTCGCCGTCCAACGGCTCCGGTCGGGCACGCTCCACCCGTCCGACCACGCCGCCCGGGGTGTCCTCCACAGCCTGGAGGCCATGGCCAAGCCCCCTGATCATGGACGTTGCCTCGACCTCCAGTCGGCTTGCGTTGGCTGTGTGCTGTGCGAGCGACACCTCCTCCAGAGGATCGTCCACGCGCGGTACCGGGCGGCCCTCCTCCTGGTGGTGCGAGAGGTCACCGGCCGACAGGCCGTAGCAGACCTCCAGGCTTATGCGGTGGCCGGCGGGCAGCTCACCGACCTCGCGCAGCCCTCCGATGTACCGCCCGCCGTCGGCCGCGCTCAGCAGGACCGTCCGGCCGCCGCGCAGACGGAGTGCCAGCGCGCCCGGGAGCCCATGGGCCTCGTAGACGTAGATCGCGCGGTCCGGGGTGAGCGTCTCGGAACTGACGCTCACGTCCCCCTCGCCGGTGGCCACGTAGTGGATCCGCCGCTGCTTGCCGAAGTAGGCCCGCAGCAGCCGCTCCCGCCGCGCCAGGTCGTCGTTCATCGACATGCGGCCGAACCGCTCGTGGCCGTCGGCGACCAGGGGCCAGGTCTCCACTTCGCTGTCGCGGAAGACGGTGCCGTCCAGCGCCGTCCACTCACGGTCCTCGAACGGCAGGTTCACCGCCGGCGGGTCGAACGGCAGCCAGTCGCCGCGCCAGCCGTCGGCGTCCTGGTCCATCAACGTCGGGACGTGCGCGTCCAGGTCGTCGTCGTACCGCAGGCGCCCGTTACCGCTGGGCGCCCACACCCGCTGCCCCAGACGGACGGCCACCGCGCGCTGTACCTCCATGTGCTGCGAGCCCGCGTACGGAATCGCCAGCACCAGGGGCACGTTCTTCGGCAGCTTCGCCAACTCCGGGTCTGCGGCCAGCTTCTCCGCGAACTCCTCGTAGCTCAGTTCCTGCCCGTCGAGGGTCTGCACACTCCCCGGGACCAGCTTCTTCGGCAGCTTCGCCAACTCCGGGTCCGCGGCCAGCTTCTCCGCGAACTCCTCGTAGCTCAGTTCCTGCCCGTCGAGGGTCTGCACACCCCCCGGAACCAGCTCGGCCCCCACCGTGTACGCCTGGCTGCCCCACGGCGCGGGCTCGTCCGCTTCCCGTATCTCCGGCTCGCCCGGCCTGTCCTGGACCACCAGCACCCGATCGGTGCGCATCCGGACGATCTGCTCGTGCGTCAGGTTGCGTCCGCGTACCGCGCCGGAGGTGTCCCGCGTCAAGGTGTCCGGCGACAGCAGGGGATCGGTCGCCGGGGCCGTCGGGGCGTAGACACCCTCGGTGCTCGACACCGACGAGGACTGCGTCAGCGGATTCCGCGGCTGGCGGTGGGCCGCGATCCATTCGCCGAAGTCCTGGGTGGCCGGATCCGGAAGGACGGCGATGCCGAGCGGATCGGACGACGTGGCGGCGCTCAGCGTCATGGGACCGCCGTAGCTGAAAGCAGGCCGTCCGGTGCCCTGCGAGAACCGCTGCACCAGTCGCGGGTCCAGGGCTCCGGAACCGGTGGTCAGGAAAAGGATCGGCTGGCCCAGGGGAAATGCGTCAAGCGGCGTGGCGAGACCCATGAGAGCCAGGAATTCGCCGTCGGAGACCCGGAGAGGACTGCGGCCGGGCAGGTGCAGCCCCACATTTCCGGCCGCATCCACGTCGACCACGGTGAGCAGCGGCTCGGGCCTTCCCTTGCCCTTCCAGACCGGCTCGACCCGCCGGCCGGAGCCCTCGCCGGGCCGTTGCTGGTACACCCTGTCCAAGTCGACGCCCTTCGGCGCCGGGACACCGCTCCAGTTGACGCCCTGGAAGTTCTGCCCCCGCGTCAGCAGAGCACCCGGGCCGAACGCACCGATGTCCTTCAGATGGAAGGCGGCCAGCACATCGACATCCGAGGTGTCTAGGCCCGTCGCTGTCGCCTTCGCCATCAGCGCCCAGAGCTGCTGCTGCTGTGACCGGTTCCAGGGGTCCGCCGGGCCCAGATGAAGGACCCTGCGGCCCAGTGCCTCAAGGTCCGCCGGCGTTGTCCCGCGGAACAGTGTCCCGGCCGTACGAGCCATCGCCCACACGGTGGACGCCACCTGCTTGGGCGTCACGGCCGCGGAGGCGGACAGCTCCTGGACATAACGCGTGGCGGCTTCGCCCTGGGCGGAGAACGCGCTGAGGGTCACCACTAGGGCAGGCGACGGCAGCTCCTTCCTGAGCTGGGCACCGGGCCGGACCGCGATCCGGTCCCGGGCGAAGTCGAGCAAGGCCAGATGCCCGGCCTCATCCGGGGCCCTGCCGCTGTGCTGCTCGGTGAGGAAGTCCCACATGTCCATCCTGAACGGCGTGCGCCCGCCCAACACCGAGTCGTTCGCGCGCATCCGCTCCAGCGCGCCGATGCCCTCCAGCACCCGCTCGTACCGGCCGCCCGGCACACCGCGGTCGTCCTCGATCTCGTTACCGAAGGCGGTCCGCAGCGCCCGCACCAGCCGGAGCGTGGTCGCCCGCACCTGCGACCGCGTGGCACCGGGGACGGTGTCCAGACCCGCCTCCCGCGCCAACCGGTCCAGCTCGTGGTCGAGCGGCTCGGGCCGGTAGATGACCCGGCGGGCCCGCTCGCCGCTGACCGCGTCGAAGACCTTGCGCCGAAGGCTGTCGGCACCGGTCGACCTGGTGGCCGCCGAGACCTCCCGCCTGCTCTCGTTGGCGGCGTACTGCCCGAGTGGAACGTCGTCCAGCGGATCGTCGACATGGGGCGCGGGGAGGTGGTAGCCATGCGGCCGCCTCGGGTCACCGTCCGACGCGCTCCAGCAGACCTCCAGATGCAGCCGGTGGCCCGCCGGCAGCTCCCGCACCTCACGCAGCCCTGCGAGGTACCGCGCGGCATCCCGCTTGCCCAGCCACACCGTCCGGCCGCCCCTCAGCGGCAGCGCCAGTCGGCCCGGCTCCCCATGACCGGCATAGACATAGATCTCCGGGTCCGGGGTGATCGTCTCGGAACGCTCCTCCTGAACGCCGCCACCGGCGGGTACGTAGTGCACGAGGCGCCGCAGGTGACGGAACCCGCGGAGCCATCTCTCCCGCTTCCGCAGATGGTCGTCCTTCGCCACCGCCAGCCGGCCGAACCGCTCGTGGCGGTAGTCGGTCAGAGGCCTTGTCTCCACCTCGCTGTCCCGGAAGACGGTGCCGTCCAGCGCCGTCCACTCCCGGTCCTCGAATGGCAGCGTCACCTCCGGCGGGTCGAACGGCACCCAGGCACCGACCGGCTCATCGGGGTCACGGTCCATCAGCGCCAGAACATGCGCGTCCAGTTCGTCGTCGTACTCCAGACGCCCCTCCCCGCTGGGCGCCCACACCTTCCGCCCAAGACGGGTGGCGACCGCGCGCATCAGGTCCATGTACTGCGTGGCGCTGTACGGAATCGCCAGCACCACCGGCACGTCCTTCGGCAGCTTCGCCAGCTCCGGATCCGCGGCCAGCTTCTCCGCGAACGCCTCGTAGCCCAGCACCTGACCGTCGAAGGTCCGCACTCCGCCGGGGACGTGCTCGGCACCCGTCACATACGCCCGGTCACCCCACGGGGAATCGTCCGAGACCCGTACCCGCGGCTTCTCCGGCCTGACCTGGTACTCCACCACCTGGTCGACCCGCACCCGGTCGATCCGCTCACCTGTCCAGTCACGCCCACCGGGCGCGCCGGAGGTGTCCCGCACCAGCGTCGTCGGCGACAGCAGGGGATCGCCCGCGGACGTGGGCAGCGCGGTTCCGGGAGGTGGGGAGGACATGAGGGGGGTGCCCCGGGTGGTGGCCGAGGTGGTGGTGGGGTTGGGGCGTACCAGCCACGTCTTGCTCCACCCGGCCGGCGTCCCGTTACCCGCCTCGGGCAGGCCGACCATCCGCAGCGGGGCGGACGCGGCACCCGCGGGCGGGGTGGGTACGACCGTCAGCGGCCCGTCGTAGGCCAAGCCCCCGCGGCCCGTACGGTCGGAGAACATCTGCGACAACGACACCGCACGCCCCGCACTGCCCGCCCCCGTGCCGCCCGCACCGGACACCACGAACACCAGCGGCGCCTCGAGGGGCGTCGCACGCAGCAGCGGGGCCAGGTCCAGCAGCGCCAGGAACTCCTTGTCAGGCAGCCGCAGCGCAGGCATCCCAGGCAGGTGCAGCACCACGAAACCGTCGGAGTCGGTATCCGTCCACACCGCCAGGACGTTCTCGGGCTCCCCAGGGGCCGTCCACGCCGCACGGACGTACGTGTCGGACGTCCCACCGTCCTCCTGGTTCCGTCTGCCGACGGTTCGCAGGTCCATACCGGCGGGCGCCGACGTGCCGCTCCAGTTGTAGCCCCGGACCTTCTCACCTTCCCTGAGCAGCTGCGCGGGCCCGAACGCCCCCTTGGAAGCGAGGTGGAAAGCAGCCAGCGTGAAGTAGTCCGACGGGTCCAGCCCGGCCGCGATGGCCTGCGCCGTCAGGATCCACAACTCCTGTTTCCTGGCCGGAGTCCACTGCTCGGCCGGGGCCATGTGAAGCACCTTGCGCCCCAGCCGCTCCGTGAACACCTCATCCATACCGCCCATCCGCTGCGCGGCACCGGCCATCGCCCAGAAGACCCGCGTCACCTCCCGCCGGGTGACCTGCCCATCGCCGGGCTTCCTCAGCACGCTCCGCACCAGACCCGCACCCAGCTTCGTCACCTGGGTCAGGGCATGCTGGATGTACGGATCCGCGATGGCCTCGCTCAACGGGGCATCCGGCTTCTGCGCGTGCAGCTTCGCGGCGAAGTCCAGAACCTTCCGGTAGGCCTCCCGATCCGGCGTCCTACCGCCCACACGCTGCGCGATGAAGGTCCACAACTCCATCCGGAACGGCGTCAACAGGCCCAGTGCGGGATCGTTGGCACGCATGATCTCCATCGCAACGATGCCCTTGCGCAACTGCTCATGCAGGCCACGGTCCGCCTCGACCTCCGGACCGAACACAATCCGCAACGCCCGCACCAACCGGAGCATGACCGCCCGCACCTCCGGCGACACCTCGCCCTCACCGGAATGCAGACCCGCCTTCACTGCCATGGCGTCCAGCTCGTGCGGCAGCGGCTCGGGCACCGAGTCCACAAGACGCCCAGCCACACCACCAGGCGTGTCCACCAGCACGCGCGTATTCTCGTCGTACCCGCTCATCATCACCGACCCGGTGGTCACCCGTCGGCTCACGTTGGCCGTGTGCTGGCTGAGAGACACCTCCGTCAGCGGATCATCAACCGGGGGCGCGGGCCGGTTGTCCAACTGCGGCAGCCCCGGATTCCCCGCCGAACTGCTCCAGCACACCTCCAGACCTATCCGGTGTCCCTCGGGCAGCTCGCTCACCTCACGCAGCCCGCCGATATACCGCCCGCCGTCCGCGGCACTCAGCGTCACCGTCTGACCGTCACGGAGAACGAGGTCCAGTCCTCCTGGGTTCCCGTGAGCGACGAAGGTATAGACCGCCGGATCCGACGACGGGCGTTCCTCCTCACTGACCGTCGCCGCCACGGCACCGGACCACACCACATGCCTCAGCTTCTTCGCATGCAGATACGAGCGCAGCTGCCGGTCCCGCTTGCGTAGGCCATCCGCCTGCGACATCCGGCCGAACCGATCATGGCGATCGGAGACCAGAGGCCGGGAGTCCACGTCACCGTCCCGGAACCTCGTACCGTCCAGCGCCGTCCACTCACGGTCCTCGAACGGCGTCGACCTCGTCGTCGGATGGAACGGCACCCACGCACCGACCGGCTGATCGGGACCGTGATCGATCAGCGCCGGAACATGCTCACGCTTCTTGTTCCGCACCAGGCGCCCGTCACCGCTGGGCGCCCACACCGTCCGCCCCAGCCGGTTCGCGACCACCCGCATGTGCTCCAGGTACCGCTCGTTCGCCAGATACGGCACCACCAGCACGACCGGCACATCCTGCGGCAACTTCGCCAACTCCGGGTCAGCCGCCAACTCCTCCGCCAGTTCCCCGGCACTCAGCACCTGGCCGTCCCGCAAGCGCACACCCGCCGGGTCGCTTCCGCCCCACACCGCATACGCCGCATCACCCCACGGCGCGGGGGCGGCGGCGTCCGCCACCTCCTTCAACGGCACGCCCGGCCGCTCCTCGAACACCCGCACGCGTCCGAGCCGCAGCTGACGCACCGTCTCACCGGTCGCGTTGCGCCCGCGCGGCGCACCGGACGCGTTCGTCATCAGCGTCCCGGGCGAGAACAGCGGAGTGGACGAGGACTCCCCCTGCGTGTCGATCCCCAGCGCCCCGATGTCCGGCAGCTGTGCCGAAGCCTCGGAGGACTTCGGGGCGAAGACAACCGGGTTCGCCCCGGCGGTGGGGGTGATCTGCCGCCGGTAGGCGGCGGTCCACCGGCCCGGGGCGCCGGTGGCCGGATCCGGGAGGGCGAGGACGTTGAGTGGCCGGGAGGGATCGCCGCTGGTCAGCAGCATGCGCGCGCTGTAGCCGAGGGCGGGGCGTCCGGTGCGCTGGGCGAACCGCTGCACGAACTCCGGGCGCAGAGCCCCAGGGCCGGTGGTCAGGAACACCATCGGGTGGTTCAGGGGCAGGGTACGCAGCATGGGGGCGAGGTCCAGCAGGGCCAGGTATTCGTCCTCGGTGACCGGGACCGGCTGTCGGCCTGGCAGGTGCGGCACCAGGTTTCCGGCGTGGTCCACGTGGATCACGTTCATGAGCGGTTTGGGCTCTCCGGGGCCGTTCCAGAGCTTGTGGGTGGGCTGGAAAGCGGGCGCCCCGCCGGGCCCGTTCGTCACCTGGAACACATTGCCCATGTCGACCCCGGCAGGCGCGGGAGATCCGCCCCAGTTGAAGCCTTGGGCGTTCTGCCCCTGCATCAGCAGAGCGGCTGGACTGAAGGCGCCGGTCTGCGCCAGGTAGAAGGCGGCCAGCAAATGGTGGTCGGTGGTGTCCAGTCCGCTCGCGACGGCCCTGGCCGTCACCGACAAGAGGACATCCTGCCGCGTCCGGTCCCAAGGAGCGGCGGAGTCCAGGTGCAGGATTTGGCGGCCCAGCGCCTCCTGGTCCGCCTCCGCCATCGCGCTGAACATCTTTTCGGCGCGGGCGAGGGCCCAGAGGGTGGACGCCGCGTGCCGTGGGGTGAGCGGGGCGACGGCAGGCAGCGACTGGACGTACCGCGTGAGCCCTTCGCCCCTGGTGGAGAGATCATCGAGCGCGTCCCGCAGGGCCGGTGCCGGCACCTTGTCAGTGAGCCGGGCGTCAGGGTCGGCCGCCACCTGCTCCCGGGCGAAGTCGAGCAGGGACAGATACCCGGCCTCGTCCGGAACCCTTCCGCTGTGCTCCCGGGTGAAGAAGTCCAGCATGTCCCGCCGGAAGGGCGTGAGCCGGTTGATCTTCGGATCGTTCGCCCGCATCCGCTCCAGCGCCACGATGCCCCGCCACGCCCCCTCGTACCGGCCGCCCGGCACCCCACGATCGTCCTCGATCGTGTTGCCGAACACCTGCCGCAGCGCCCGCACCAGACGCAGCACGGTCGCCCGTGCCTCTGCCGGTCCGACACCGGGGATTGTGTCGAAACCCTCGTCACGCGCCAACTGGTCCAGCTCGTGCTCCAGGGGCTCGGGCCGGTAGGTGACCCGACGTCCGGCTTCGCCGCCGGACGCGTCGACCATCGACCGGGCATCAGCGGACATACCGGTGGGCCGGGTGGCCGCCGTGGTTTCCATCCGGCTCTCGTTGGCGGTGTACTGCCCGAGCGGAACATCGTCCAGAGGATCGTCGACATGGGGCGCGGGCTGGGTCTGCCCAGGGGAAGGCCGCCTCGGGTCGCCGTCCGATGCGCTCCAGCAGACCTCCAGATGCAGCCGGTGGCCCGCCGGCAGCTCCCGCACCTCACGCAGCCCGGCGATGTACCGCGCGGCGTCCCGCTTGCCCAACCACACCGTCCGGCCGCCAAGGAGGGGAATTTCCAACCCGCCGGGCCTCCCATGGCCGGCGTAGACGTAGGCCGCCGGATCCGGTGTGATCGTCTCCGAGCCCACCGTCTGATAACCGGGACCGGCGGGTGTCAGGTGCACCAGCCGGCGCATCTGACGGAACGCCCGGAAATACCGTTCGACGTCCCGCACTCTGTCTCCGCGCGGAAGCGCCATCCGGCCGAATCGCTCATGGTTCTTGTCGACCAGCGGCCGGGTGTCCACGTCGCTGTCCCTGAACGTCGTCCCGTCCAGCGCCGTCCAGACACGGTCCTCGAACGGCAGGTTCGTTGCCGTCGGGGAGAACGGCGTCCAAGCGCCGACCGGCGCCTTCGGAGCGGGGCCGGTCGGCGCACCGGACGCGTCGACCGGCGGGACCGGGACGTGGTCGAGCAGCGCCAGGTGTGCGTTCCCCGAGCCGTCGACAGCCAGGCGCCCGTCGCCGGTGGGGCCCCACACCATCCGGCCCAGCCGGTTCGCCACCGCCCGCAGCACGTCCTGGTACTGCTGCCCCGCGTCCGGCACGGCCAGCACCACCGGCACGTCCTTGGGCAGCTTCGCCAGCTCCCGGTCGGCCGCCAGCACATCGGCCAGCGCCTCCCCGTCCAGTACCCGGCCGTCCTGGAGCCTCACCTGCCCGCCGCCGCCATCGGCCGCCACCACGTACGCCGAATCACCCCACGGCGCGGGCTCGTCCGAGACGGCTCTCGGCGGGACCCCCTTCTGGACCTCGATGCCCCGCACCCTCCCGAGCAGCACCCGGTTCACGGGCCGAGCCGTGAAGTTACGGCCCTGCGGCACACCCAACGCACTCGTCATCAGCGTCCGCGGCGACAGAATGGGGTCGTTCGGTCCGGTGAAGCCGCCCGGCACGGCCGGGGGCGCCGGTGCGGTCGCCGTGGCGGGCGGTGTCGAGGCTGACGGCGCGAACAGGAAAAGCTGCTGGGCCGCGACCGACGTGCCGGCGAGGGTGGCCCCCGTGGCACTCCGGCCCCAGGCCCGCGGGCCGTTGTGCTGGGGGATGAGCGAGAACCGGGAGAGCTCCAGATCCACGCCGACCCTGCCGGCGGCGGCGACCAGGAGGAACGGCAGCGCCATCGGAAGCGGCGGCTGGGGCCGGCCGGGCTGGGCATAGTACGAACCGATCATGTGCAGTAGCTCGCTCCAGGTGAGCGGCGGCCGGCCCACCCTGGTCTGCTCCAGGGCCCAGAAGCCCGTCAGCAGCGCGTCGAAGGCGGCCCGGTCGTTCTCCATCATCGGCCCGTAGATCAGGCGGACGGCCCGGACCCAGCGCTGCACATCGGGGGCGCGGCCCCGGTCGCCGGTCACCTGCTCGGCCATGCGGCCGAGTTCCGCGGTCGTCGGCTCAGGACGGAATCCGGCCCACCAGTCGCCCTCGGCCAGTTGGAACCGCGGCCCGAGCCCTGCCTGGGCGTCGGCAGGGACGAGGACCGGCTCCCGCCCGCTGGCGGTCGTCCACACCCATCGGTCCAGGCCGGTGGCGAGTGCCTGACCGGCGAGGGGTTGCTCCAGCGGGTCGTGCGCGGGCGGACCCGTCAGGTCGGCGCCGGTGACGAGCACGGCCGTCTCCGCGGCCAGTGCGTTCAGATCGGCGTCGACGGCGAAGAGGAAGTCCACGATCCGGTCGTAGTCGAAGACCGCGCTGGTGCCGTCGGACAGCGCGAGCGCGGCGGCCGTGCCGTCGCCGCGGAAGCCGACGAGGTGCGCCTTCTTGAACGGCAACGGCTGCGGGGCGCTCTCCTGCAGCACCGGCCCCGGCCGCACCAGGGTGAACTGCTCGGCGTCGGGCAGCAGGGCGTAGGTGTTACGGCGTCCGTCCTGCCAGTCCTGGAGCGGACGGGAGGACACACCCACCGGCTTGCCCATCAGGCTCCGGTGTCTGACCACCGATATCAGGTCCAGGGGAACGCGGGTACCGTCCGTCGCGACGATCTCCTCGGTCCACGGCATGATGGGCGGCTGCTGCGCCGGATCGGCGAGGATGTCGAGGGCGTTGCGCGCGGCCTCGAAAACGGTCCGGGCCTGCTCCTGCAATTGTGGAGGCACCTGAGGCAGCAGAGCGAACGCCTCGGCTACGGCGTCCCGCAGCTGCTGCGGTGCCGGGTGGGCGGCGAGCCGGGCTCCCAGGGCGTACTCGCCCAGCGCGGCCGCGATGCTCATGCTGTCCCATACGGACAGCAGCTTCCTGGACGGGCCGCCGACCTGCGGCACGCCCGCCACCGTGACCCTCACGAGGAAGTCCGCGACCGGTTGGACCACCGGATTGCTCACGATCCGCAGAATGGATTCGCGCAGGACGTCGTCGGGGAGTGGGGTGCGGAGCGCTGCCGCCCGCCGGTAGGCGCTCCGGGCGAGATCCGACAGCTCCGCGACGGCGCGCCGGATCTCCTCGCGTGTCATGTGCTGGCCGGTGTAGCCGAAGTGCCGCAGCTCCACCAGGACCAGCGCGACCGCCAGCCGGCCCTCGTCGGTGTCCAGGGACGGGTAGAACGCGTCCTCCATACCTATCGCGTGGCTCTGGGTGATGACCGCACCCTGAGACGTGCGTCCGGTGAGGACGGCCGTCCAATGCTCGCGGGGGACTGGCACAGCGTCGCTGGGCGCGTCGAAGAACCCCGCGTCGAAGGGCTGGTTCGGCGTCAGGTGCCGCCGGTGGAGCTCCATCAGCTTGAAAAGATGGGAGCGGAGTTCCTCGGTGAGCTCGTCGTGGCGCTCGTTGAGGAACCTCCTGGTGCGCGGCCGCAGTGCCCGCCGGATGCGGTCCAACGAGTGCCGGGACGCGGCCGGCACGAAGTTCTTGATGAGATTGTCCCCCGTGGCCTGGTGGAAGATGGTGCTGATCGGCGAGGCCGCGACGTGCTGCGCTCCCATCCATCCGTAGCCCCAGACCTCGTCGATATCCGGAATGACCGCCAGGAACGGAACGAGGTGGCGCGCCGGGCCGTCATGGCCGAGGAAGTGACGCATGAACGCCGTCGCGGTCAGCTGCCCGAAACTCCGCGCCGAGCCCATCAGGAGCCCTAGGGCCGGCACGCTCAACCGCTCGAAGGCGGCGTCCTGGAGCTCACGGAGACCGAGGGCGGGGGAGCCCTCGGTGAGCTGGGCGTAGTCGGCGCCGACGTACCCCTCGGGAGCCGGCAGGACCACCGCCATCCCACCCGTCTCGGTGAGCTCCCAGCCGCCGAGTGGTGCCAGCAGATCGGCGAGCCGATCCGGGGCCCCACGTCGGTCCACGATGGCCATCGCGTCGTCTGCCCGCTCCCACTGGGCCAGTGCCGCCTCGGGGGACTGCCTCCGCTCCCCCGGAATCGAGGCCATCGGTTCGACGACGAACTCGCCGATAACGTGATACTCCGGGACGGGCTCCGGTTCCCCCGATGCCACCTGCGGCTTTTGAAGGAGGAGCCGCCCATCGGCGGTCCGCCAGAAGGTGGCGTGATCCGTAACGAAGTTGAGGCCGGGGCCGTGGGCCAGCACCAGCTTCTGGGTGACAGCAGTCAGCCCGCCGAGGAAGAGAGGCCGGGACTTCTCGACCTCCAACCCGACGGCACCGTAACGGCGCTCGGTCGGCGCGTCGAGTTCCGCGTGCCCGGTGGAGGCGGACCGCGCAAACTCGGGCAACTTGTGTTCCGCGACCTGCCCGGACGGGTCGATCACCACCGCTTGCGCGTCGGAGGGCGCGATCCGCGGGGGAATCGCCGAGATCCGGCTGCCCACACCGGCCGACGCGTCCACCCACACCACGCCGTCCGTCTCGCCGAGGTGGTACGCCGCCCAGGCGTGCCCCAGCGCGTCGCCCTGACGTCGGGCCAGCACGAACGCCGCGGCGCCCGGCCCGGCATCGGCCACCGCCCGGGACACCGCGTCCCAAGACCGCACCCCGCGCCATCCGGGGCCCGCCGCCAGGGAGGACGCCGCCGAGGTCAGGCCGACGGCGGAGTCGTCAAGTGCCGTCGCGGGCCGCACTCCCTGCGGGTACAGCTCGTCCCGTAGTGACCCGAGCAGCGTCAGGCAGCGCTCGACGGACTGGCGCTGATCCGGTCCCCGGCCCACCAGACGGCGCACCAGCCGCACCAACTCCCCACGGCTGCGCACCGGAACAGGCCCACGAGGACCCGCTGGCTGCGGCCTCGCGTCGCTGCCCGCCCGGCGCGCATCCCGGCTGACGGGGCCGCCCGGGCTGACCGGGGTGATCGGGATAACCGGAGCAGCCGGGACAGCCGCGGTCCGCTGCCGCCCACCACCCGGCCGGCGGGCGGGCGTCGAGGACAGGGAGCCGCGGATGGACCCTCCCTGACCGGTGCCCGCCGCGCGGCGGGCGGCGTCCAGCGTGCCCGCTACTCTGGACAGTTCGCGCCACACGTTGTGCTGGGCCCGGGCCTGCGTCTGCCGTTCCTGCCGGGTGTCGCGCAGCGTCTGCTCGACCTCACGCAACCGGAGCAGGTCGTCGTCGCGCAGCCGCGTCCGGCGCGACACCACCCTGGCCCTGCGTTGCTCCTCGGTCTGCGCCTCGGTGACGGCGCGGTCGGTCTCCAGCCGGACCTGCCGCCGGTCCGCCCGTGCGGTGTCCACCGCGGTACGAGCCGCGGGCAGCGCGGCCCGTGTGTCGCTCAGGGCCGCCGCGCGGCCCTCATGCCGCCGCTGGAGGTCGAGCCACTGCCGATGGGCGGTCGCGGCACGCTCCTGAGCCTCCGTCAGTCCAGGTGGCGGGCCATTCTCCGTGGTCATCCGTTCGACGCTCTGCGCCTCGGCCTGCGCCTGCCGCCATGCCAGCCGCGCCTGCCGCACCTGTTCCGCGGTCGGCAGCACCTCCGCGTCCCGGACGGCCTGCTCGGCACGGGCCAGCTCCGCTTCGGCCTTGCGCACCGCGGTGTCGGCCGTCTGACGGGCGAGCCCGGCCTGCTGTACGGCGGACTCGTGGGCCATCACCGCCGCCGTGTGCTCGGCGGTGGCGTCCACCACCGCCTGCTCGGACCGGAGCAGGGCCCGCTCGGCCTCGCCCCGGTCCGCCAGGAGCTCCCGCTCGTCCGTGACGGCCTGCCGCTCGGCCGTCACCGCCGCCGAGTAGGCGTCGGCGGTGGCGCGCAGCGCCCGCGCCGCGACGGCGGTGGCCTCGGTGGCGTCCGTCAGCGTGCCGTCGGCGGCGAACGGCCAGTGGCGCAACCCGTCGTCGGTGCGCACCACCAGTTGGACCGGCTTCCCGGACAGAGTGGCGGTACGGGAGGCCGTGAAGAGGGCGCGGGCCAGCCGGGTCCCGTCGAGGTCGGTTCCGAGCGCCAGCCACAGCTGTGCCGAGGAGTCCTGCTCGTCGAGGCCGTCCGCGAGCACCCGCGGAAGGTCGGTGACCGGGTGGCGCGTCCAGTCCCGCAGATCCTCCGCGTCCTGGTCGGCGAGCATCGCGGGCAGATCGTAGATCCCGGCGTCGGGTCGCGCGGGCGCGACGCCGAAGCCGAGTAGGTCCCGTTCCGCCAGCCGCACGGTCGCGGTCCCGGTGACGTACCGCGTCCCCTCCGGCCCCACCGCCGTGACGACCGCGTCGACCATCGTCTCGTAGCTGCGGCTGCCGCGCCGGCCCTCGGGCTGCGTGGAATGGCCGGTCCGCATACGGTCGTACCGAGTACCGGTCACACCGGCGTTGGTGGACACGGTGTGCGGCTGCTGGGCCGCCAGGGAGACGTTCACGCCCAGCAGTTGCAGATTGCCACTCTCGAGGCTGTACGTACCCTGCTGGGCCAGCGAGAAGGAACTGCCCGCCGAGGATGAGGACAGGCCCGTACGGGAGTGTGTCCGGCCCCGGTCCACGGCGGCGTCCCCCGTGTCCGTGACGGGTCGCGGGTTGTGCAACGAAACCGACAGCGCGGGCGCCACCGCGGGTACGTCCAGCGGCCAGCTGCCGGGCATCCGATGCGTCAGACCCGCTGCGGCGCGGGGCAGGTCCACGCTGATGTCCCCGGCCTGGATCAGCTCACCGAGACGGGCGGCGGTCACCTCCGGGGGGGCATCGGCGTGCAGCCCCCAGGAGGAGGCCAGGTCCGGTGCGACGGTGTGCAGGGCCTGGGCCATCTGGGGAAAGGCATTGAAGTCCTCGACGGGGGTCGCCCAGGTCGGCACCAGCCGGGAGTTCCCCGGGAACGGCGGCGTGCCCTGGGCGCGCGCCTGCCGCGGCGACATCGCCAGCGGGTCCTGGGTGAGCAGCGCGGGTGGACGAGGACCGTCGTGCTGCCGGGGCTCGGCGGCCTCGGAACCGACGAACCGCAGCATCGCCGCGGCCGGCACCATGGCCGAGCTGACCGACCGGCCGCGCAGCAGTCGGCGGGCCCCGGCGATCAGCCGGGCCGCGACATTCCCGTTCAGGCCCGAGAAGGACAGCATCCCGGCCTGGAGGAGCCCGCCCGGGACGTTCGCGGGCCATTCGGGGATCAGCTGGGAACGCACCGAGGCGGTGAAGCCGTAGTCGATGTCGTCGAAGTCGGCGACGCTGTCGGTACGCGTCCACAGGCGGTCTTCGGCGGTGATGCCGGACTGCCGCGTGCGGGTGCGGGTGTTGGCCAGTGCGACGGACGGGCCTTCGCGGTCCGTGCGGCCGGTGACGCCGGGACGCGGATACCGGGAGATCGGGTTGACCGCGCCCTGGTGCGTCCAGGTGGTGGCGGCGGTTGTCGAGCTCACCTGCGGCGCGTGCGACTGGATCTGCTCGAGACCGCTGCCCGTGCCCGCCGGGCGCCCGCGGACGCCGCGCAGCGCCGGGGTCTGCATCAGGGGTTCCGCGCGAACGGTCACCTCGACCAGTCGTGCGCCGCCGTAGCCGACGTGCAGGAACTCGAACCGGGTGCCGTCCTCACCACGGCCGGGCAGCAAGCGCAGGGCCGAGGGTTCGGTGTGCCGGATGATCGCGGATTCCACGCCGGGGAGATGGGAGGCGTGTCCCGGCCGGGTGGCGCCCGGCGCCTCGTTCTCGACCAGCTCGGTCAGCTCCTTCCGGAGCTGGTCGCGGCGCTCGTTGCGGCGGATCGTGCTGTCCAGCTGGGTGATCGACAGGACGCTGGCGACGCCGAGTCGGCGAGTGCGGGCGAACACATCGGGAAGCGGGACGCTCGGCTCGGGCAGCGCCAGGGACGGCATCCCCGCCATGCCCTGGAACCATCGGGCGTAGCGGACCAGCGACTCTTCGGGCGTCAGGAACGTCACCGCACGCGGCAGATCGATCGCCACCGTCACGGGGGCGTAGCCGCCCAGCCCGACGATGTTCCCGGCCACATTGCGCAGGCCCCGCTTGACCGTCACCAGCAGCGTGACGTCGGCGCCGATCAGATGGTGGACTCCTTCCTGGACGGGGACGCGAGTGATCTTCGTGACGCTGCTCAGCGCACGGGTGTCGTCGGTGCGTCGGGAGTAGGTGTACCGGCCGCTCGGGTTGAACTGATGCACCAGATCGGCGGAGTCCGCCGGGGCCGTCTGCAGACCGGAGAGCGCGAAGTTCCCCTGCCGGACCAGACCGACACCCCGCTGCTGACCGGCCGAGTCCGCCCACGCCACGTCCTGCTCGGAGCACATGTCCTCGGAACCCAGGTGCCGAGGGTGGTGCAGATAACCCTCGATCTCCACCGTCATGACCTGGTCCGCCGCCATGCCCGGCAGCGTCAGGTTCTCCACCACATGACGGCTCCCGAAGATCTGTTGCGCGCGGGAGAGAAGCTGAGCCGGCCGGATCCCGGCATGCCGGGTCTCGGCCGCGAGGGTGCCCGGGTCGTTTTTCGCCGCACCCACCAGTGCCACCGACGTCCACCTGTAGGACGTCGTCGCCCAGGTGTAGGGCAGGAGTGCCGCCCGTGCCAGGGGGGAGCCCGCCAGGTTCGCCACGGTGGCGGCGCGGTTCAGGGCACCGCCGAAACTGGCGGGTACGACACTCTTCGCCGCGGCGGCGGTCCGCTGCGCGGCACCGGTGATCAGGCCCGCGGCGCCGGTGGCCGAGCCGAAGAGACCGGCGGCGGCACGGCGCGCGGCCCGGGTTAGCGTGCCGGGCTGCGGGCTGCCGGGATAGGTCCCCGCGACGATCCGGTCCATGGCCTCCATGATCGCGGCGGTGCCGCGGAAGGTGTCCACGACCGTGCCGTCCGGTATCCGGGTGATCCCGGGGAGCGGGCGTCCGTGCGCGTCCACCATGCCGAGGCGCGCGTGGTCGTCCATGGGCCCGCCGTCGGTGACCAGTTGACGGATCACGTGTCCGCCGGGCCGCGGCCCGGCGGACACGGTGCTCCTCCTCGGGGGGCGGGTGCGGTAGTGCGGAACCAACAGAGAGATGCTGCCGGGAACGGTGTGCGGCACGGTGGGTGGCGTGGTGGACAGGTCGCGCAGCGGTACGGCCGTGCTCGCGCCCTCCCCGGCGTCCACGTCCCCTTCCGCGACGTCCTCCGTGTCTCCCGCGTCGTCCTCCGCGACGAGGTCGGCGAAACGGACGAGGGGCTGCTCGTCGGTCCCCTCGTACAGGTCCAGGGCCAACCTGGCCGGCACCTTGAAGACCTCGCTGCCGTTCTTCGTCGTCATGGTGAACTGTTCGAAACTGACCACGCCGCCGACGGACACGGTGTCGGTGATCTGCCCGGAACCGGTGTAGTCGGGGCCGGTGCTCAGCGTTCCCGCGCCGTCCGCGAGCGGAACGTTGAACCCGCCGCCGAACCCGAACGCACCGCCCAGCGCGGTACCGCGTTGCCGCCCGCCACCGGACTCGGACGAGCTGAAACCGAGCTGATGGATGTCGGGCAGCCTCCGGGTGTGCTCGGCGGGCCGCGTGGTGTCACGCAGGGCGGACAGCCGCAACTGCACCCGACGGGTGCCGCTGACGGCGTTGGGCCGCTCGAACCAGACGGGGCGCCCGCCGTCCACCGCCTCCGGCATCGAGGTGGCCAGGCCGAACCGGGTGCGCAGGTTTCCCAGCTGCCGCAGATTGGCCAACTGGGCCTGTCGGAGCGGCTCGTCCAGCCGGATCGGGAAGGACGACGCCTGGTGCTGGGCCGGCGGCAGGAACCCTTCCTGCCGCAACCACGCCTTCGCCCGGTCAAGGAGCGCCTCGGCCCCGTCGACCTTCAAGGGCGTTTCGGAGTACCCGATGCTCTCCAGGTTCTCCAGATGCTCGGGCAGCTCCCGCACCTCGTCCGGACGGGGCTGGTGCCCCTCCTGTGTGCTCCGCTGGGCCATCTGCAGCCGCAGGCCGTCCTCCCACGGCCCGAACGTCCCGCGGATCTCACCGCCCCCGGCCCGGTGCAGCGTCACGTCATAGGTGACCCGGCCGGGGGTGAGCAGAGTACTGCTCGTCGTGGTGACGCCGTGCATCAGCATCGCGCCGCCCGAGGCACTCAGCCCCTCGTTCACCTGCCAGGTCACACCCAGCTTGCCCACGAGGTTGCCACCGAACGACGCTGCGGCGTTCGGGTGCTGTGGGGCGTGGTCGGTGGTGAACGTCGGCCCGCCAGTGCCCTCGACCCCGAGTCCGCTGGTGAACTTCGCCGACTGCTCCGTGTTGACGCCATGGGCGAACCACGTATCCAGCAGGAACTTGCCGTCGCGGCTCTTCGCCATCGGCTGCCCCGGCTCTATCCGCGCCTTGAGTTCGAGCACACCGATCGCGTTGCCGTCCGCGTCCATCAGCGTCGGCGAGTACGCCCCGCCGCTGGTCTGGAGGTGCGGGGTGCCGGCCAGCATCTCCTCGCCCAGGAAGATCTCCAGCTCCCGCGCCGAGTCCTCATCCAGCGCGGTCAGCGGGACGAAACCCGGATCCGCGACGAGTTCGCTGAGCAGTTGGCGCGGCTGTCCCACGCTCTCCACACCCCACAGCGGAATGCCATCCGGATCCGCGGGCTCGGGCAGGTCCGCAGGGTCGGTGCCGTCGTCGAAGGCCCGGTGTTCGGGGATCCACGCCGTGAGCGGACCGTGCGACCGCTCCGGCGACCAGTTGTCGGTGTGCTCTCGGGGGGTGTCCACCCGGATCTGCCACAACCCGTCGAAGTCCAGCGGGTACGCCCGGTCCTCGGCCCGCTGCTTGCTCGTGATCACGAGCGAATCGCCGACGATGACGGACTGGGCCAGTTGGTTGTGCGTCGTGGACACCGCGACCGTGACGTCACCGAAGCGCACCGGGCCCGCACCGTTGGCCAGGCGGATCAAGGTCCACGGGAGGGAGCTGTTGCGGACGTTCCCCCAACCCTCGGTGGCGGAGGACGACTGGCCTCCCTTGGCACGCCGCTCCACCTGGACGTCCGGGAACGCCACGGCGTCCTCGCCGTACTTCGACGACACCCTGCTGTTCCCGTGCGCCAGCCGTACGTCGACGGTCCGCTCCCGCCCCCCGTACCGGACCGTGATCCGGTGGCCCTGGAGGCTGCGCAGATAGGCCCTGTTCCGTTCGACTTCCTCCGCGCTCAGCACATCGCGGAGCTGGGTCCGCAGGGACGAGGCGTCGGCGCTGCTCCCATCGACCCCGAGTTCGTCGATGACCTGCTCGTACAGCCCGTCGAGGACGACGTCGGTGGTCGGCTCGTGCTGGACGAGGCCGACGTGGCCGTCGTGCTGGGAGCCGTAGGCCAGGGCGTGCGCCGACAGCCTGCGGGAAGCGGGCGGCGAGGTGGGCTGGGTCTCCTCCGTCTGCTCGATCTGTATCCCACTGGGCGGCGGCCCAGGAGCATCCAGGACAGTTCCCACCGGGCGCACAGGAGGCGCGACCACCGGAGCGGTAGCGTGCGACTGCGGCACATGAATGCCCTCCGCCTCATCCCACAACGCCCGGAAACCCGCATACATCTCGTTCTCCGCCTGAGTGGCATCGACCGGATTGACCGTCCCCGCATCCGTCCCCGCGTCCGTCTCCTGCTGACCGGTGCCATACAACCGCTGCATCAGCGGGAACAGCTCCGGGAAATGCCGGCGGACCCAGTCCGGACCGCCGTTCTGCCGCGTATGACCGGTATACGGGTCCTTCCCGTGGTTCACCCGGAAATAGACGTTGGTGAGCTGGGCGAAGAACTCCCCCTCGTCCCGGCTCGAATAGTTTGCCCCGGTACGGCGCCCCTCGCCGTCCATGCCGTACAACGGTCCATCGGGCCACAACGCGCCGTACTCGGCCAGAGTCGCCTGGTGCACGTCGTGGATGAGCTGCTGGTCCGCCTCACTCAGCCCGTACTGGTGAATCGTGTGCGCGAACTCGTGATGGGTCGTGGAGTACCCGTCCTGATAAGCGGGAGGGGCCCCAGGGACGGAGGTGATCTCGCCGAGGAGGTTCTCCTCCGTCACTCCCGCCGTGCGCAGGCCGACACCACGCACCTCGTCCCACGACCGGCCGTCCGACCTGATCCGCCCCGCCAGGTCACGGAACGGGTCCAGCGAGGTCATCGCCTCACTCATGGGCACCACGATCGCGCGGGCGTTGCCCTTCAGCAGCTTCGCCGTGACGACCGGGTCGTGCAGCATCTGCGCGATCTGCGTCTGCACCGCGCGCTTTGCCGCCACCGGCTGGTCCACCCCAGCCGGAATCTGCACCATCAGCTGCACCGCCGTCTGGGCGAACTCCTCACCGGGCAGCCGTTGCAGCGCGTCCACCAGAACCGGATCCGACGCCAGCCGCTCACGCTCGCCAGGCGACAACAGCGCTAGTTCACGCGACCGGTCCGCCTCGGACATGCCCGGCAGACGCGACGCCAACTGCCGGACCGGGTCGGCGGCCACCACGTCGGTGGCACGCAAAGCATCAGCCAAAGTGGCGAGTTCACCGTTCAGCCACCTCAGATCGTCCGCCACCGCCCCGAGAGCCAGCCACTTCGCCTCATACTCCGACCGGGCGACATCGTTCCGCACGACCCCGTCCAGCAACTCGCTCAGCCGGACCGTCAGCGTGGGAGCGGCCCCGGAAGGACGTGCCGCACGATAGGCATCCCCACGCAGGCCCTCCAGCCCAGCAACCCCGAGCGCGCCGTCGACCGGAGCCTGCGACAGCCCCCACACCAGATCGAACAGATCCCGCGCACGCCCCTGCTCATCCGTGGCCAAAGCCAGCCGATACGCGGTATCCGCCAACGACTCGGTCACGGAAGGAACCGTGAAACCGTCCATCTCAGTGGTATCGGCAAAGACGTGTGGGGCGGTGCCGATACTGATCTCCGCACCCTGGACCACACCGGTCAGCGAACGCCCGTCCGCCCCCACACGCAGAGCGTTCGGCGACACGCCAGGGATCCGCAGGGCAACCGCCCGGTTCACGACATCGGCGAAACGGGCCGCATCTGTGGGGAGATAAAACTCCAGCGTGCCCAACGGACGCGGATTCCCGAACTGCACCCTCCCCCGAACCCCACCCGCGAGAACCACCGGATGACCGATCTCCCCCATCAGCGCGCTGAACCCACGACCCACCTCCAGCCTCACGTCATCCGACAGCGGTCGAACGGGCGGAGTCCCGGACTCCTTGTCCGGTTCATCCGCCCTCGAGATGACGGAGGAGGTCCGGGACGCGTCGTCCGGGTCAACGGGTGGTGGTGCCGCGGCCTGCTGAGGGACGCTCGACGTTGTGGTACTACTCGTCGGGCCGGCGGCCCCGAGACGCGGGCTGTCGTACTGGGCGACCAACGACGACCAGGGCAGCGCCAGCTCGATCCCCTGCATGGATGCGACCTGGGACAGGACGACCGGCAGGGCCTGTGCCGGCTCCGGCTGCGGCTGGCCGGACTGCGTGTAGTACGCGCCCATCACGGTCCGCAGGCCGCTCCAGGTCAGCGGCTGCCGGTCGCCCTGGGCCGCCCGCCACTGGTCCAGCGCCCGGAAGCCGTGCAGCAGCGACTCGAACGCCGCCGTGTCGTTCTCCAGCATCGGCCCGTAGGTCAGGCGGATGGCTCGCACCCAGCGCAGCACATCCGCGCCACGGCTCCGATCGCCCGTGACCCGCTCCGCCAGTGTGTCCACCATCGCGGTCGTGGGCTCGGGACGGAAACCCGCCCACCAGTCGAACTCGCCCAGCTGAAAACGCGGTGCGTGGTCAGTGGACGGGTCGGCGTCGGCGATGGTCGGTTCCTCGCCGCTGCGGGTGGCCCAGACCCACCGGGACCAGCTGTTGGCCAGCAGTTGGCCGGCGGACGGCGCATCCAGCGGATCGTGCGGCGGCTCGCCCGCGATATCGGCGCCCATAACGACCACCGCCGTGTCCGCCGGCAGCGTGATGAGGTTGGCGTCAGTGGCGAAGAGGAAGTCGACGATCCCCTCGTAGTCAACGGCCCTGACGTCGGTCTGCGTGGCCAGTCCGGCTGCCGTGCCGTTGCCGCGGAGAGCGACGAGATACGCCCTGTCGAACGGCAGGGGCTGCGCGGGACTCTCCTCCACTACAGGCGCCAGGCCCGTACCCTGCGGCCCGGGTGCCCGCCGCACCTGGGTGAACCCCTTCACCCGGGGCAGCAGACCATAGGTGTTCTGGCGCCCGTCCTGCCAGCCCTCGGTCGGGCGCAAGGACACGCCCACGCCCACCGGCTTTCCCTCTGGGTCGGTGTGTTTCACCGTCCACACCTGGTCCACCGGCACCGGAGTCCCGTCCAGCGCGATGATCTCGGCGTTCCAGACCAGCGCGGGGGGCGTCTGCGCGGGGTCGGCGAGGACGGAGAGGGTGCCGCGCGCGGTCTCGATGAGCTGCTGGATCCGCGGCTGCAGCTCCGGGGGCACGTTGGCCAGACGGTTCGACGCCGCGTCGAGGAGTGCCCGCAGACTCTGGTGTTCGGGATGGTCGGCGGGCAGCGGAGTACCCAGGGCGTAGGCGCCCAGCGCGCCCGCGATGGCTCGAGCGCGGCGCGGTGTTATGAGATGGAGGGGCTGACCGCCGATCTGTGGCAGGCCGTTTCTCGACACCCAGTGCAGGAAGGGGGCGACCGCCTGCACCACCGGCTGGTGCAGGATGCGCCCGATGGATTCGCGAAGGACACCCGGGGAAAGCGGGACCGAGTGCGTCAGGGCTCGCTGGTAGAGGTCCCGGCTGACCGCGGAGAGCTCGGCGACGGCTCGCCGTATCTCCTCGGGAGTCATGATGCGCTTGCCGAACCCGTAGTTCCGCAACTCCGCCAGGAGCAACGGAATCGCCAGTCGACCGTCGTTGGTGTCCAGGTCCTGGTACTCGGCGTCCGCCATGCCGACCGACTCGTACTGACCGACGGTCGTCCCCTGGGAGGTGCGCCCGCTCAGTGTGGCGTTCAGATGTTCGCGGGGGGTCGGCGCGGCGCCGGCCGTGACGTCGAAGAATCCGTCAAAGATCGGAGGCTTTCGCAACAGCCTCCGGTACTGCTCCAGGACGTTCCCCAGTGCGACCTGATACGTCTTGGTGATCTGGGCGTACGCCGTGTCGAGGTACTTCCGGGAGGAACGAGGCCGCAGGGCCGGCAGGACGCGGCCGAACGGATCCCGGGACGCCACAGGCAGCAGGTTCTTGGTCATCTGGTTGAAGACCATGGCGGCGTTGGGCCTCGCGGCGACATGGTTGAAGGCGGCCCATGTGTATCCCCAGACCTCGTCGACGTCCGGGATGACCGCGAGGAAGGGCAGCATCTCCTCCGAAACGCTCGGGTCACCGATCCCGGCGCGCACGAACTCCGTGGCGATCCGCTGTCCGACGTGCCGCCCTGCCGCGAGCAGCGGCCCGAGTTGGGGAGTGTTCAACCGCTCCCCGGCTAGATCCTGGAGCTCCGTGAGACCCAGGACGGGGACACCCACGGTGGGCTGCGTGCCCGCGGCATGCACCGCACCCGAGGGAGAGGGGAAGGCCACGGCTTGTTTGCCGAGTCCGGTGAACCGCCAGCCCTCGGCCTCGGTCAGGAGATCGGTGAGCCGGATCGGGCTCGAAAGCTCGTCGGTGAGTCTCAGCTTGGCTCGGGTCCACTCCAACCGGGCCAGCCCCTCCTCCGGGGCCATCCACCGCTCTCCGGGGAGCGCGGCCATGGGGTCGACCACGATCTCGGCGACGTAGTGCTCCTCGGCGATGGGCTGCGGCTGTCCCGGGGCCACCTGAGGCTTGGTGATTTGAAGCTTGTCCGTGGCGGGGTCGCGCCAGAACAGCCCGCCGTCGAGGACGATCTTGAGACCCTGGCCGTGGGCCAACGGCATGCCGGACTTGTCGCGGGACGCCGTCTCGAACTCCGTCTCGGACCCCTCTACCAGAAGGCGGATCACATGCATGTCCTCCACCTCCAAGCCGACTGCGCCACCGCGTCCCCGGGCCGGCAACCCGAGGTCGTGTCGCAGCCGTCCGGCCAGTCGCACCCCCGACGCCGCGTGAGGCCCGTACTTCAGCAGATGGTCGGCGACCTGCCGCACCGCGTCCCGGTAACCACTGCCCGCGTGCCGGGGGTCCGCGAACAGCGGGTCAAGGACGAGCGGCAGCACGAGGAAGGCAGCCTTGTCCCAGGCCTGTTCGATATCCTGCTCGGTCGGCGTCGATACCGTCCCGGCGGCCTGCGCCGTGCCCTTGAAGTCCGCGTACGCGGACTGCCACATCCGCCGCGACGCGTTCGCCGCCACTTCGTGGAGCAGTTCCGGCCAGGGGCCGGGCCGCCCCATCAGGACGCGCAGCTGGTCGACCGGTTCCAACGCGCGTATCGGCAGCAGACCTTCGCGGAGGGCTTCCTCGGTCCGTGGGCCGGAGAGCGGCCACCTGTCCGCGGCCCGTAGTTCCTCCACGGTGACAACGCCGTCCAGATCGTCGCTCGACGCATCCGTCGGCACGTCCTGAGCCGTGATGTGTGAGGCGATCCACCGGCGTTGGACGTCGTCGAGACGGATCTCGGGCACCGCCGTCGCGCGGCTCCCCGCTCTCCGTATGAACGGGTCGACGCCCAGGTCCCGCAACCGGGCCAAGGCGCCGGCCAGTTGCCCGTACGCCTGGTCGACACGGGCCCGGGCATCCGGGAGCGCGGAGGTGTCGGTACTATTCCCGGTCCCGGACTTCACCCGGCTGCTCAATGTCTCTGCCAGGTGGACGGCCTCGGCGTAGGCGTTCAGGGCGTTCGCCCAGTCCTCACCCGCCAGCTCGATGTCGATCTCCGGAACGCCGCGCGGATCACGGGTCGGTGCGCCGTCCAGAGCCCGCGCCTTGCCGCCCGCGCCGTCCGGAGTCCGCTCGTCTCCGTGGAGCGTCGCGATGTTCTCATCCCTCGACGTCGTGGGCGACGCGTCCGGCGTCGTGCCGGAGGCCTCATCCGCGTAGGCGACGGTCGAGGACTCCCGGCGGGGGACGAACCTGAGCAGCGCCTCCCCGCCGTTGCTCAGGTGCGCCGCGCTGATGGTGTCGTAGATCTCCCGGCCGAAGGCGTCCTGCGGATCCCACTCGAGGAGTGCCCCGTGCGTGACACCCATGCCGGAGTCCTTCATCTCCTCGATGAGCGCCTCGTACTGCTCCGCCGGAACGGAGCTGCCGTCGGGATTGCTGATCCGGAAGACGTCGTGATCGCCGGTGAGCGGTCTGCGGGTGCCGTCGCCGGTGACGGCGTGGACCACGCCGTCGACCGTCCGGTACCGACCCGCCCGGCTCAGCTCGTCCATCTGGCCCCGCAGCGACTGGTACTCCCGCAGCCGCTGCTCATGACGCGCCCGGACCGGGTCGTCGGCGGACACGCCCTCAGGCAGACGCGGTTCGAAGAAGCCGACCAGCCCTCGGTCCTCTTCCCGGGCGCCGAGACGGACGTCCAGGGCGTTGATGGTCTTCGCCTTGATTTCCGCGGGCTTCGGAAGGGCGCCCAGGGTCAGCCACTTCACCGAGTCCACGTTGGTCGGCCGCACGTCGATGACCAGTTCGCGCTGGTCCGCGAACGCCTGGAACCGGAGTTGGTTGTCAGGCGGCATGCCCCAGCCCGAGATGGCCGACTCCACGGGCACGTCGGCGGAGTACTCCTGCACCTGCGGCGCCTGCCGCACCTCGACAGGACGTCCCGGCCCCGGCCTCAGGCGAGCACCCTCCCGGGGTTCCATCTCTCCGGCGGGCGGTGCGGGGGGCTCGGGGAACGTGCTCGACGTCGTGCTGACGGGCCGGTACGGCGTGGCGGCCGGACCGTCGGTGGAGAGCGCCGGGCCGGTGTCGGTCGGGTTCTCGTCCGGCTGACGGAAGTCCGGTGGTACGGCGGGCTCCGGCAGCGCGTCCGTGCCAGCGTCGGAGGCGGGGTCCGAGAGCGGCGACGCGACGGAGTCGTCGGGACCGGCGGTGGCGTCGGTGCCAGAGGCCCCTTCCCGGTAGTACGGGATGTACGCCGCTACGGTACCCGCTCCGGCGTCCGTCAGGCTGTCGCCCGGCACCAGGTACAGGCCCGACTCGCCCGACAGCAGCGTGTACGGCTGTGTGCTCCCCGGGCCCATCGCGTCCAGACGGCGCCCAAGCCCGTCCTTGTCAGCGGCCAACCCGATCCAGCCGGTATCGCCACGCAGGAAAGCACCCGTCGACCGGTGGACGAAGTCGTGTCCGTACCCGACCCATCCCTCCGCAGAGAGCACGTCACCGGATGGCAGCTCGATCCAGCCCGCCCTGCCCACGGTATACACGTCAGAACCGGCGCCCACACGGATGTCCCCATCGGCCAGCCGCATCTCACCCAACGGCACCATGCCCGGGCCCCGGCCGACCTGACGCGGCTCCTCGACCTCCACCGGACCGCCGACAGGCCACCCCGCAGCGAACGGCTCGGCATCAATGCCCGGGAACTCAGCCAGCCTGCCGTCACTCACCATCATCCACGCGATGCGCTCACCCCGCGCCTTGGTGGTCGCCTTCCGCTGCCACACCCCGGGAAGCAGAGCATGCAACCGCGCCACCTCGGCATCATCCACGGGCCGACGCACCCTCCACCGCGCCAACTGCCCCACAAGCGCCGCACGGACATCTTCAAACTCGTCCGACGACAGCCCGCTGCCCGACGGACCGGATCGGTGGGCGGCGATCGGCGGGACGGGCCGCTCGGACGATACGGGCGTCGCGGAGGCCGCGGACGCCGCGGTCGGTTCTGTGGATGCCATGCCATCAGGGCCGACGGTGCCCTTCAGCGGGATCCGCACCGCCTTGCCCCCGTCCGCTGCGGACTCCCGTTCAACGGGACGCGCTGGAACAGCCGCTCCGCCGGGCAGTCCGATGGTCCGTGAGGACCCCGCGGTGACGGGCGCCTCGTAGGGCAGCAGGCGGGCCGCGACGGACTGCTCGCCGAGCCACCACCCGTCACCGTGTGCCTGACCGAACCACTCCTCCCCGTCGCCCTCGGGCAGATCCAGCGGCGAGCGCTCACCCTCCGGATACTCCAACAGGCCGCGCACACCCTCGGGCAGCTCGACCACGAACTCCTCGTCCACCCCCACCAGACGACGCAGCGTCACACCACGCACCAGCTGCCGTATGTCCCCACGGGAGGCGAGGAACCGCATCACGGCCTCCCACACCATCTGCGGCTGCGCATGCCGGTTAATGACACCAGCCGCGCCCGTCAGCCGCAGATCCCCGTTGCGGTTGTACAGATCCCGCACCAGGCTGTGCAGCACACGCCGGGTGAAGAGCAGCGTCCGCGCACGCCCCGTGGCCAGCAGCGGCGCGGAAGCCGGAGCCTTCCAACTCCAGTCCGTGCCGATACTCACCCCCTCCAGCCGCGGCAGATCCCGCACCTCCTGGAAACCACCGTGCCGCAACAGCACATTCAGCACCGCCGGCGGGAAAGTACGCTCCAACACCGAGTTCCGCCTGGCCCGGCCCGACTCCGTCGTCACCCAGAAATCACGCAACGTACCGGCGACGCCATACAGGTCCTGCTGCGTCCTGCCGTACCGAGCACGAATCACCTCCCGGATCTCACCGACCGCCGGATGCCCCGGCACCATCAAGACGGCCGAGTTGGCAACCTGGTCACCCACACGATGAACAGCAAAGCCCTGACCATCCGCGGCAGACAGGAAATCCTCCGCCGGATTTGTGATCCCGTTGTCCCCATCGCTGTACAGACCACCGAACCGGTCGACGATCTCCCACCGCAGAAGGTCACTGGCAGCAGCCCACCCCGGCCCCGACTGCTTCGCCATCTCAGTGAGATACTCCGCCTGCAACCCCATCGGCCGAGCGGAATTGAACACCTCACCGATATTGACCAGGCTGATACCCAGATCCTGCGCCCACAAGGCCATCCGCTGCACCGCCAGCAGCCACGGATCGTCGGACCAGTCCGTCAGCCGCAGAACCGCCTCGACATCCTCACGCGGCACATCGGTGAACAGAACGAAATACATCTGGCCCTGGAAATCCCTTGCGGCACGGCCGAACTTCTGCCAGAACCCCGCAGACGGTCCCGTGTCCGACAACGGATCACCATGCCAAATAGCCGACACCAGCAACGGCATCCGGTGACGCGTCCCCTGATGACTGTAAGTTCGCTCCGCCACATCCCACGAGGCCGGATCCATAAGACCCGGCTCCGGCCTCGGATCCAACATGTTCATCAAATACAGATACTCAACCCCATAATCAGGGCCGTACCCCGAATAGTCATACGGCTGCCCAGACGCCGGATCCCGCAAAAACTCCGGAACCTCCGGCGGACTCAACACACCGAAAACATCCACACCCAACGTCCGGTCCGCCACCACCTGACCCACATCAGGAACACGAACCGAAGCAACCACATCACCCAACAACTCGCCCGAAGACCCATAACCAACACCACCAACCGGCGCACCACCCGGCAGACCCGGCCGCCAAACCTGCCGTCCGCGGGGCTCGACGGGGGCGAAGCCCTGGTCGAGGGAGACGCTGTCCGCCTCTGCGGCCGTCCCCGTGTCCGCGGGGGCGTACGCGGCCGGTGCTTGGAGCTGTCCGCCGTCGGGTGCCAGGACGGACCCAGGAGCGGCCTGCTCCCACAGCCGAGCGCTGCGGTACCGGGGAGCCACAGTGAACCGGGAGAGCCCGAGGTCCAGCCCGCGCGGGCCCGCGGCAGCCGTGAGGAAGAACGGCAACGCCCGTGCGAGATCCTGCGGCTCGGGCCGGCGCGTCGCGACGAAGAACCGCGAGATCAAGCCCCGCAGACGGCCCCACGTCAGAGGGCTCATATCCCCGCCGCCCCGGCGGCCCTCGTCCAGTGCCCAGAAGCCACGCAGCAGCGCGTCGAACGCCCCACGGTCGTTCTCCATCTGGGGCCCGTAGATGAGGCGGATGGCCCGCACCCAGCGCAGCACATCGGGGGCGCGGCCCCGGTCGCCGGTCAGCTCCTGGGCCATCCGGCCGAGTTCGGCGGTCGTGAACTCGGGACGGAAACCGACCCACCCGTCGCCCTCTGGCAGCTGGAACCGTGGCCCGGGGTGGCCGTCGGTGTCGCCGGGGAGGATCGTCGGCTCCTGACCGCTTGTGGTCGTCCACACCCACCGGTCCCAGCTGTTGGCCAGCAGCTGACCGGCGACCGGCTGCTCCAGCGGATCGTGCCCCGGTTGCCCCGCCACGTCGGCCCCCAGGACGAGCACCGGCCTCTCCGGCCGCAGTGTCGACAGGTAGGGGTCGGCGGCGAAGAGGTAATCGACGATCCGGGCGTATTCGAAGGCCACGCGGCGACCATCGGACAACTCGAGTTCGGCGGCCCGGCCGTCGCCGCGGAAGCCGACGAGGTAGGCCTCGTCGAACGGCAGCGGCTGCGGGGCGCTCTCTTGCTGCACCGGACCCTGCCGCACCAGGGTGAACTGCTTGGTGTCGGGGAACAGGCCATACGCGTGCCGACGGGCGTCGTGCCAGTCCTCGATGGGCCGGGAGGACACGCCCACCGGCTCGCCCTGCGAGCCGTGGTGCTTGACCACCGACACGTCGTCCACGAGGACCCGGGTGCCGTCGATGGCGACGATCTCCGAGGCCCACGGCATCACGGGGGGCATCTGCGCGGGGTCGGCGACGACATCGAGGGCGTTTCGCGCGGCCTCGAAGACGGACCGGACCCTCTCCCACCCCCCTGGGGGCACCTGGGGCAGCAGGTCGAACGCCTCGGTGACGGCTTCCGCCAGTCGCTGGAGGGCCGGGTGATCAGCGAACCCCCTGCCCAGAGCGTAGTTGCCCAGCGCGAACGCGATGCTCTGGCTTTCCCACACGCTCAGCAGCTCCTTGGTCGGGCCGCCGATCTGCGGCACGCCCGCCATCGAGGCCACCATCAGGAAGTCCGCGACGCCCCGGACCACAGGGTTGTTCACGATCCGCTGGACGGATTCGCGGAGGACGTCCTCAGGAAGCGGGGCGCGGAGATCCAGAGCCCGCTGGTAGGCGGCCTCGCTGAGATTCGAGAGCTCGGTGACGGCCTGGCGTATCTCCGCGGGAGTCATGTTCCGGCCGGTGTAGCCGAAGTGCCGCAGCTCCAGCAGCACCAGTGCGGCCGCCAGTTGCCCGTCGTCGGTGTCCAGCGTCTCGTAGTCGTCCATGCCGATCGCGTCGCGCTGGGTGACGATCGTGCCCTGGGACGTGCGCCCGGTAAGCACGGCCGTCCAATGCTCGCGGGGGGTCAGCACATCGTCGTCGGCGGTGTCGAAGAATCCCGGGTCGAACGGATGGTTCGGCGCCAGTCTCCCGCGGTAGAACTCCAGCACCTCGGAAAGCTGCGTGGCGAATTTCTCGGTGAGCTCGTCGTGGTTTTCGTTGAGGAACGCCCTGGTGCGCGGCCGCAGGGCCCGCAGGATGCGGTCCATCGGGAGCCGGGACGCCGCCGGCACGAAGTTCTTGGTGAGGTTCGGGTTCGCACCGGGGGGCAGGGACTTGTCGAAGATGGTTCTGACCGGCACGGCCGCGGCGTTCTGGGACCCCAGCCAGCCGTAGCCCCAGACCTCGTCGACGTCCGGAATGGCCGAGAGGAACGGAATGAAGTGGTCCCCCACGTCGCCATTGCCCATTAGGCGGTGCACGAGCACCGCCGCGGTGTTCTGCCCGAAGACCCGCATCGACATCATCAGGGACTCAAGCGTCTGCACGCTCAACCACTCAAGGGCGACGTCCTGGAGCTCCCTGAGGCCGACAACGGCTTGTCCCACGGTGGGCTGGGCATAGTCGCTGCCGTCGTACCCCTCCGGGGCCGGCTCGACCTCCGTCACCTTGCCGTGCTCCTTGACGTCCCAGCCGCCGAGGGACGCCAGCAGCTCGGAGAGTGGGACCGGGACCCGCCGTTCGTCCACGCCGTCGAGCGCGGCGACTGTGCGCTCCAGCTGGGCCAGTGCCTCCTCCCGGGACTGCTTCCGCTCCCCGGGAATCGAAGCCATCGGGTCGATGACGAGCTCACCGATGACGTAGTTTGCCTTGACGGGCTGCGGCTCCCCTGGCGCCACCTCCGGCCGCTGGACATGGAGCCGCCCATCGGCGGTCTGCCAGAACGTGTGACTATCCGTGACGATCTTGAGGCCGGGGCCGGTGGCCAACTCCACCGTCCGGGTCAGAGTACCCACTCCACGGAGGAAGAGTCTCCGGCGCTTCTCGACCTCCAGGCCGACGCCACCGCCGCGAACCCGCTGCGGCAGCCCGAGGCGGTGCCGGAGCGTGTCGGCCAGCTCGACGCCCGACCGCGCGCCCAGTCCGTTCTCCACCAGGTGATCGGCGACCTGCCGCACCGCCTCCCGGAACCCCGCGACGGCGTGGCGGGAGTCCGCGAGCACCGGATGCAGCTCCAGCGGCAGCACGAGGAAGAGCGCCTTGTCCCACGCCCTGTCGGCGTCCGTCTCCCTCGTCCGTGCCGACGTCGGCGTCCGCGTCGGCAGAGACGTTTCTGTCGTGATGGCCGGTGCCGCGCCCTTGAAATCCATGTACGCCGACTGCCACATACGCCGTGACGCGTTGGCCGCGACGGCGTTGAGCGCGTTCGGCCAGGGGCCTGGCCGCGTCATCAGCAGGCGCGCCTGGTCCACCGGGTCTAGCGCCGCCACCGGGAGCCGGTTTCCGCCCAGCTCCGCCAGCTCCTGTCGGTGCGGGTCGAGCGTGATGCCCGCGGCGCTCAGGTCGTCTGTGCTGACGGTGTCGTCCGGGTCCGGCCCCAGGTCCTCCAGCAGTTCTCCCGGCACGTCGTCCGCCGTCAACTGCTGGGCGATCCAGTGCCGTTGCGACTCGTCACGGCGGACATCGGGCGCTGCCTCCGCCAGAGCATCGGGGCCCGGTCCGTACGGGTCGATACCGAGGTCCCGCAGTTGTCCGACGGCGTCGAGCAGTGTCTCTTGCGCTTGGTCGGCCTTGGCCCAGCCGTCCCGAAGCGCGGCGGAGGTGTCGGTGCTGCGGCCGACTCCGACCGCCATGCGCGCTCCGATCGCCTCGGCGGCACGAGCGGCACCGACGTAAGCGCTGAACGCGTCGTCGTACTCTTCGCGCGCGAGGGCGATGTCCGCCTCATCCCGGACCGGAGAGGCGCTGTCCGGGACCTGACCCGCAGGCTCCTTGCCGCGCGATCCTGTCGGGCTGCCAGAGGCTGTATCCTGCGGGTCGCCATGGTCCGTGACGATGCCCGTGTCCCGCTCCCCCGGCCGCGAGTCGGAGGACGTCGGCCGGGAGTGAACGGCCTGCGGGTCCGTGCCCAGCCGCTCCTCGCCGAATGTCCCGGCATCGCTGCCCGAGTAGTGGTTGCGCGCCATGTCGCGGAAGATCTCGATCTCCCGGGCGGCACCGGCCGGTCCGACCTCGATGAGGTGCTGGTCCGACATCGTCTCGCCGGTCCGGTTGAACTGGGCGACGGTGGCTCGCAGGCCGAAAGCGTGCGTGACCAGCGGCAGGAACGCCTCGCCTTCGAGGGTGTTCCCGTTTCGCTCCCAGTTGACGACGGCGTTGGTGAGGAGGGCGAGCTCCGCGCTGTCCAGCGGCTTGTGACGCAGCACCAGGTCACGCAGGTCGTCGGTGGTATGGGCTTCGAGCACACCGGGAACCTGCATCTCCGGCAGCGCCGTGTCGGCCCCGCGCAACTCCTCCAGCAACTGGGCACGGTCCATGCCGGCAACGCGCTCGAGCGCGTCGGGCGACCACGCACGGTACTGGTAGGCGATCTGCTCAGGCAGCCTTCCCTCACGCGTGACCCGGGCCAGGTAGTCGCCCACGACGTCCCGCATGGCATCGGCGACCTCGCGGTACGGGCCGACGTCGCTCCTCGTGCGGTCGGCCAGATCCGCGCGTACCCGCTGGGTGTCCCCCAGCCAGGCGTACGCCTCCGGGCTGACGGACGCCAGACCGGGCAGACGGTCGCGGATGAAACCCGGATCGCCCGCCATGACGGCGTACAGCAGATCGTTCCCGTCGTCCGGTACCACTTCGTCGGTGGCAACGTCGTGGGGCCCGTGTTCCTCCGTCTCCGTGTCCTGCCGCTGGGAACCCGACCCGCTTGAGCCATCGGCGGCATCACTCCCCTCCCTGTTCCCGTGCACATCCGGGTCGGACCCGTCAGACAAGTCGATTCGACCCGGAACGGAGGGGGAATCGGCCGGAACCTCCGTCAGCGTCATGTCGCCGGACCGCGCCGACTCGGAAGCAGTGGGCGGCAGCGCACTGGACTCGGTCGCTACCAGTCGATACGGCTGCGAAGCATCAGGGTCGGAGCCGGTCGGCGGTACCGCCGACCGCTGTCCGGGATCCACGGAGGAGCGGGTGTCCGCGGTGTCGGTGTCCACGGGCGGCAACTGAGTCACCGGGGACGACAGCTCCTGGTCCAGGGGTGCCGACAGGGCTTCGTCCTGGAGGGAAAGGTCCTCGGGTGTGGTGCCCTCGGGTGTGGTGCCCCGAGCCTGGACCGGCTGCTGCGTGTGCGCTTCGCGACGGGGAGCGGCGTGGGGCGGCGGGAGGTCCGGTGTCACCGTGGGGGCGGGCTGCGCCCCCACGGTGTCGTCCTGGGCTGTCGTGTCCGACACCAGGTCCGAGTCGGCCACGGTCCCCTCCCGGTCCTCCGCGCCGTCCGCGACCGGGGACATGCCGACAGGGGTCTGGTGCCCCCTGGGGGGCGCGGTGAGGTCCGGGGACTGCTGGGCCGCCGGGCCCCCCAGGCGGGCGTTCGCGGCGTCGGCGGCGGCATCGTCGTCGTAAGGAAGGCTGTCGAGTCCCGCCGTCGACGGCAGATCCGCGCTCTCGGTGACGGTCGTTGCAGCGTTGGACACGCGCACCGTCGTTCCCGGGTCCGCGGCCAACTGCCCGGCGGAGGGGCTCTCTTCCGCGGTGCTCTCCCCGGCGCCCTCCGGGGTGAACCTTTCGACATCCGCTTCGTCCGCCACCATGTCGTCGGCGTCTTCGGCGATCGGCGCGCGTGTGTCGTCGTCCGCCGTCCGCTCTCGGTCGGACTCCCCCTGGCCGGTGCCGGTGCCGGTGGTTCCGGTGCCGGTGGTTCCGGTGCCGGCTGCGTGGCCCGCGGGCGAGTTGATGACGTTCGAACTCAGCGGCTGCTGCCCCGGGGTGAGCGCGGCGCCCTCCGTGATGGGCATCCCCTCCTCCGGATCGAGGAGTGTCTCGTCGGCGGAAAGGCCGGCGGGGTCGTCCTCGTAGTCGGAGGTGACCGCCGACTGCCCGGTGCCGGACGTGTAGACGGGCGCGGGGACGGCCGTGCCCGAGAGGTTCGCCTCGGAGGAGGAAAATGTCCCAGGCGCGGGAACCGCAGTGTCCGCGGTGTCCGCGGTGTCCGCGGGATTGAGTGTGGAGAAGACGGACCCGCTGCTGGAACCCTCGTACGCAGGCACATTGCTCTCCACGTACGGAGGAATACCGCTCTCCTCGTACGAGGGCACCTCGTTCTTGCTGGACGTAGGAAGTCTGGTCTCACTGTACGGAGGAACATCGTTCACGCCGTACGAAGGCACATTGCTCACGCCGTGCGGGGGAACGCTTCTCTCTCCGGACGAAGGCACATCGCTCGCGCTGTACGGAGGGAGATAGTCCTCGCCGACGGGGTTTTCCAGTACGGCCTTCGCGTCGGAGGCATCGAAGGGGGAGGAAGCGTACGGCGGTTTGACGATGCCGAAGGAATCCTTGTTCGACGTCGGCACATGCTCGTCGAGGCTGTAATCCGTTACGTGCGTCCCACTACCGCTCCCGCCACCGCCACCGCCGGCCGGGAGCTGGTTGATGCCATTCTTGTTGAGATTGATGTTCAGGAAGAACTTCTTGTTCAGCCGTTTGCCGCCGGACGAGAGGACGTCGGAGGTGGACTCGAAAATGGCCCCGCTGACGCCGGCCGTCAGAAACGTCTCCGGGTTGAGGGAGAACCCGCCGATGAAGATGGCATTCGTGAACGCTTCGGCGAACACTTCGGCCTGTCCCTCGTTCACGAAGGCCAGCGGGAGTTCGGCCGCCTTCTTCCACAGCGGACTGTCCTTGAAGAATTTCTTGACGTACGGCTGAACGAACTGGGAAAAAGCGCCGCCGAAGAGTCCCGCGAACGCTCCCACGACGGCCGACTGCCCGATGTCCGACCAATCGAACTTCTTCCGCCGACGATCCGGGTCCCCCACCTCCATCGAGATGATCTGCGTCGCGAAGGTGGTGAAGGCCTCCTCAATCGCTTCGAGCACCGCCGAGACCGGAGTCGGGACGGACCGGGCCATCCGCTGGAGAATCAGGATGATCCTGAGCGCGGTGCGGAATTTCGCCGCAGCTATCTCGGACAGCGAGGTACCGAAGTCGAAGACGGAGGCTGCGGCAAGAAGCGCGAGTTCGAGGTTCATCATGATGAACTCGAGAAGCATCTCGTACTTGCCTTCTCGAAGCTTCATCGTGTCAGGGCCGTGCTGGGCGGATAAGTTCCGGAGTTCGGTGGAGAACTGTGCCAGATGGTTCGTCCCGGAGTCGTCGACGAACTCCTTCACCGCGGCGACAAATTCCCTGGCCATCTCCGGCGGCATCGACTTGCCGGCTGTGGTGATCGCTCCCTTCAGCGAACTGGAGAGCGCCTCCACGTCGTCCGCCAACCGGCTGTAGGCCACCCGCGCATCCCAACCCCTGTCCTCGTTTCCGGACGCGACGTTCCCACCCACGTACCACTTGAGGAACTCTCGAAAATCGGGTGGGAACTCGATCGCCATTTTACCGCCGCTTCCCGGTTCCCGACGCCGCGTCCGCGATGTCGTCCATCGCCCACTCCTGCGGACGCCCGACCGCAGAGGCCTGCGCGGCGACCGCGTTGATCAGTCCCTGCACGGCTTCGGTGATACCTGTCGTCGTCCTGATCACCGAATCGCTTGTCTCCCGCCATTTGGCACCGAGCTGGTTGGCGAAGTCGTCACCCACCCCCTCCTCACCCCACCAGCCCTCGAAGTTCCGGTAGGTCTGCTCGAACTTGGGGAGCATGTACCGGGATTCTTCATAAGCTGCGGCAATATCCTTCGAACCCTTCAGGATTCCTACCAGGTCAGCCGAATAATCAGCCATCGCCTTTCACTCCTGTCTCACTTGTTCTCGGTGCCACGACTGGTCGGGGTGGCGGGTTCCTCTTCGTCCTCATGGATCTCGTCACGGAGCCGGTCCATCGCCGACGATCCCTTCTCCACCGAGTTCTCACTGAGCAACGATCCGAAGATCGAGCTCCAGTCGACCCCCATGCGTTCTGGGGCCATACCCCGGGGGGTCATTCTGGTGAGGGGGTCGAGCGTGTCGACGACCCGGCGTGCCATGGCGGCGCGAGCCTGGTTCACGGCGTCGAGCACCGAGGCGGAGAGTTGCGAGGCGGCCATGGCCCGGTACTTGCCGTCGAGGAACTCCAGGCTCGTCAGTTCGCCCTTCCCTCCGACGGTCACCCGGACCGCCCGGTCCGCGGAGTGAGCGGTCATCGCCGCGGCGTTCAGCTCACTCGTAGCCTTGGCCACCGCTTCTTGTGTCGCTTTGAGATGGGCCATCGCTTCGGATACGCGGTCGTCGATCGACTCACTCAACCTGGTCTCCTTGCTAGGTACTTGGACAACCGAACTTCTACGTGTTCAACCAAGACAGGGTGACGGCGGCATGTATTCATCGCCCCAACGCTTGGGGTGTGCCGCTCTCTTCGGTGCCCCAGACGTCCTCGTCCTCCGCCAGCCACGTCGTCCGCTCGCGGTCGCTGCTCTCCGTCTGCTGGCCGGGCCCTTGGCTCCCGGGCATGCCGCCCATTGGTGGCATGAAGGGCTGCGAACTGCTGCTCGTCTGCGTGGCCCGCGGGATCACCCGGTGCTCTTCGTCCTCGACGGTCGATCCGGAGCTGGCCACTCTGCCGGAGCGGCCGGCACCGGCGTCGAGGACATTACGCACTCGCTCGCCGGACGATCCCGACTCCCCGCCACCGCGCATCATCTGCGGCATCATCGGCGCCCCGGAGCCCCCCGGTGAACCGGTGGACGAGCCGGCGAGGGCGCCGTCGCCCTGCGGGCGTCCCAGCGCGGATGCCAGATCATCCGAGTTGTAGAGGTTGTCGTTGAACGCGGAGGCATACTCCGAGCCGGCACCCGGCGACGGGTTGTAGGAGGACAGGTCGGGCGGCTGCGGGAGATCCGCGATGCGTTGGCGGATCTGCTCCTCGATGTCCTTGTCGCCACCCGCGATCCGGTCGTACTCGGACTGGATGTCGCCCATCTTCTGGTCGTACTCGGCCTTGGCGTCCCGCCGTGCCTGCTCCGCGTCCGCGCGAGCCTGCTGGCGTTCCTCCTGGGCGGCGGCCTTCTGCTCCTGGTAGTCGTGCTTGGCCTGGGCCTCACGGTCTCCGGCATCCCGAAGGGCGTCCTGCTCGGTCTTGTTGATCTCGGCGATCCGGTGGTCGTACTTCTCACGAGCCGCCTGCTCATCGCCGCCGCTGGCCACCTCACGGTCGAAGTCCCGCTTGGCTTGCGCCCGGTCCTGATCGGCCTGCTCGTGAGCCTGGTCCCGTTCCGACTGGGCTTCGGCCTTCTGCTGCTCGTACTCATGCTTCGCCGCCGCCTCCTGGCGATCGGCATGCTGCTCTGCGGCTGCGCGCTCTTCCCTGGCCTCGGCCTTCTGCTGCTCGTAGTCCGCCTGCGCGTCCGCCTTGGCCTGTTCGGCCTCCAGCCGGGCCTGCTGCCTCTCCTTGACAGCGTCCTGCCGAGCCTGCTCCTGCTGCCTCTGCGCGTCGGACTTCTGCTGCTCCGCCTGCTGCTTGGCCTCGTTCTTCTCCTGCTGGGCCTCCTGCCGGGCCTGCTCCTGCTGCTTCTGCGCCTCGGCCCTCTGCTGCTCCGCCTGTTGCTTGGCTGCCGCCTTCTCCTTGTCCTGCTCCGCCTTGGCCTGGTTCTTCTCCTGCTCGGCTTCCTGCTTGGCGGTCTGCTGCTCTGCCTTCGCCTCGGCCTTCTCCTTCTCCTGCTCCGCCTTGGCCTCGTCCTTCTCCTTCTTGGCCTCGGCTCGCTGCTTGTCCGCCTGGCTCAGGGCGAAAGCCTGCTGCTGGGCGGCCTGTTGTTTGGCCTCGTTGCGGTCCTGCTCGTTCTGCGCCTTGGCTTCGGCCTTCTCCTGCTCGGCCTTCTGCTTGGCGGCTTCCTGCCCCGCCTTCGCCTCGGCCTTCTCCTGCTGCTGCTCCGCCTTGGCCTGGTTCTTCTCCTGCTCGGCTTCCTGCTTGGCGGCCTGCTGCTCCGCCTTCGCCTGAGCCTTCTCCTGCTGCTGCTCCGCCTTGGCCTCGTTCTTCTCCTGCTCGGCCTTCTGCTTGGCGGCTTCCTGCTCCGCCTTCGCCTGAGCCTTCTCCTTGTTGGCCTCCTCCTTGGTGGCCGCCTGCTCCGCCTTCGCCTCGGCCTTCTCCTGCGCCGCCTCCGACTTTTCCTTGGCCTTCTCCCGCTCCGCCTCCGCCTTCTCGTTGTCGCGCTCCCGCTTGGCTTCCGCCTCCTTCTTCTCCTGCTCCGCCTTGGCCTGGGCCTTCTCCTGCTCCGCCTCCGCCTTCTCCTTGTCCCGCTCCCGCTTGGCTTCTGCCTTTTCCCGCTCCGCTTCCGCCTTGGCCTGGGCCTTTTCCCGCTCCGCTTGGGCCTTCTCCCGGTCCGCCTCCGCCTTGGCCTTGGCCTTCTCCCGCTCCGCGTCCTTCTTCTCCTTGTCGCGGGTCTCCTTCGCAACGATGTCCGAAATCGGCCGTTTATCTTTGTCGGTCAGCTTAGAATCAAAGGCCTTTTCCGCCTCATCGAAAGCTTTGGTAAGAGCCACAATGGCATTGGCGCCCGCCACACCCAGCCAGTTCTTCGCCGAATTATCCCACCGACGCACGGCCTCTTCGGCGAGCCTCTTCCACGACTCCATCAAATGGGGTTGTCCGTAGGACACGCCTCCGACGATGAGGTTGTTGTCGAACCCCTCCAACGCCACGTTGTAGAGTGTGGCGCCATACCTCTCACCAGAATTCACGATTTTGACCTTGCCGAACTGCGTGTCCAAGGAGTGGAATCTCGCGTCCTGCAGCATGTCGTACAGCCACCGCTGAGGGTTGCTCTCGGCCCTCCATGCGTTCCACGCGTCGACAAGGTTCTGCGCCTGGGTGAGGATGGTCTGCTGGAGTTCGGCCAGGGCGATAGCAGGCCTGGACGTCACCGCCGTACCGTCCAGGAGCACACCACTGCCCGTCTCACCCTCCCCTTTGAGCTGGTCGGCGTATCCATCATAATTCTTTGCCAGTTTGTGGATGAGTTGCTTGAAGACGGCTGCCGGGGTTCCGTCCCAGGAGTCACTTCCCTCACCGATGTTCTCAGTGTCCCATTTACCGACGGTGACGGCGCTTTCCGTGAAGAATTTTACGGCCCGGTCGAAGGCTTTGGCCACGTCGCTGAAGGATCCCAGGTCGACGTAGGAATCGTCGGCCACGGAATTCGAGCGGTCCGAGAAGCCATGGGTCGAGTAGGGCCACGTGGTCAGCTTGTCGAGGGCCGCCTTGGAACCGTAGACGTACTGGGTGAGGGGCCCGGTGTCCCAGTCGAGCTTGTCCCCTTCCTTGTTATAGCCGCCCTTGTCCTTCAGCTTGTCGCTGGTCTTTTTGTAGCTGGAAATGATGTCGTCCCCGGCCGGCGGTAGAGCCTGGGCCGAGGCAAGGAAGGTGATGTACGCATTGTAGGAGGGCACCTTTGCGCCTGCCGACCGGTTGCCCTCGCCGAGAAACGGAAAGACGTAGTCGGTGTTGTGCACGTGCCAGCCGCCCCCCGAAACATGGTGGGGCGAATAGTGGTCACTCACCTTGTCCAACCGGACATGAATAAGCGGGATGTCGTCGTTGCCCTTGAGATTGTCGAACACCTTGCTGCGATCCGGCAGCATATAGCCGGTGAGCATGTCGACTGCCGATTTCCAGGTGTCATTGTTGTTCTCTTTGGGGTCGGCCATCACCGGGCTCCGCGATGTCGTGGGCGAGAAGAGGACTACCGGTCGTGATTCAGGACCTTCCGGCCCGTCTTCTATTTGTCTTTAGGTTCTCCGTTTCCGGGAGTCCCAAGATCGCTGTCGAGGTCCCCGAAGATGTCGTCGAAATCATCGAGGGAAATACTGTCGAGATTCTTCCCCTGCATGCCGTTCAGCTTTTCGATGGTTTCTTCCAGCGCCTCATGCAGATCACCGAACAGAGTTACATGGCTGTCGATGATGCGCTGGAGTTCTTCTGCGGCGCCTTGGATGACCTTGTTCAGATCGGCTCCGCCGACCGGGCTGTCACCGAAAGCCAGGTGACCGATGACGAGCGGCTTCGGGGAGAATATGGTGGTGCTGGTGGGCTTCTGCTTCGCAATGGTCTGGGGGGCCGGCCCAAAGGTCGGGTCATCCTTCTGCATTTTTTCCAGGCTGGTGGAGAACGTCTCGATCTGGTTGGTGATGAACTGCTTCAGGAATTCCGTGTTGAGAACCGTGACATTGGCCATGCCGTTCCCCTTCCATGCAGCATCAGGGACCATGACGGTCCCCTAAACGTGATCTTTCAGAGCTACTCACGGTTGAAGCACCGGTCATGGCGTCGGGCGCCGCCGGCCTCAGCTTCCCGCACCGGGCCGGTGGCGCCCGAAACAGCTGAGGCCGACGGCGCCCGGTCGTTCGCCGCTCCCGCCCGGTTCAACCCGTGCCGTCGTGCACGGGGCGGACGAGAAACGCTTCTCCCAGGGTCAGCGGCTGCCGATCCTGATGTCTCCCCACCTCTGCGTGAGGTTCTGCTCGGTGCGCCGGTAGTTGCCGGAGATGTCGGTCAGCAGGTTGGAGTGGCTGGCCAGCAGGTTCTTGATGTTCTCGACGGCATGGTCCCACTTGGTCTGCACCTCGGTGTAGACATTCTTGTCGTCACCGATCCAGCTGTTCTTCAGATCCGCCAGCTCCATTTCCAGGTTCGAAATGATGCCCATAATGGCCTGCGACTGGCTGATCATTTCTTCGGCCGAGCTTTCGGCCTGGTTGTAGTCGACGTAGATATAGCCGTCTGAGTAGTCCATCAGAATCCCCATTCGCCGCGCGTACGATGTCGTGTGCGGTATCGGTCAGTGGGCAGGACCGCGACCGCCGGAGAGTGGTTCCCGAACGCGATGCCACGCAAAAGGGGCAAGCGCACGGAGGGCCCGTGAGTCAGGATGCGGTGTGGGTGCCGTTGAGCTCGTCGAACACGCTCGTGGAGCGCGAGTACGCGGTGTCGATCGCCTCATTCGCGGAACCCTGCATCAGACCGTGTTCCTGGAGGGTCCCGTTGAGCTCGTCGACCATCCGGTCCAGATTGGTCAGGATGATGTCGACATTCCCGTCCCACTGCTCCAACAACTGCTTGAACTTCCCACCGTCCGTGCCCCCGTAAGCATTGGCCAGAGTCTGCCCGGTGGTCTGGACGTCCTGCTGACGCTGCTGGATGCTGCTGAACGCCTGCTCCAGCGACCTGATCCCGCTACGAGTTGCCTGCTCTTCGGACTGCTGCATGGCCATGAGAGAACTTCCTTTCGGCGAAATTCACCGACCTGTGGGCCCCATGCCACCCGTGGACAGACAGGGTGGTCCCGCAACCACGCACCGGTTCACCGGGATTGGGGGGTCAGCCGATACTAAGCAGCCCGTTTCTCGTTTGGCAATTGCCGTCAGACGACCACGACCGCCCGATTGGATATCCCGGAATGCTCGGCTGAGCGCCTATTCGAATTTCACGCCGCTCACTTGAGCGGACGGTCGACGCAATCGGACAGACCGGTTACTAACGCACGCCCCGTTCCGTGTGCGGGACACCGCACTGCAACGGGGCGTGACCGGAAATGAACCAAAAGTTTTTCTGCCGAAAGCTCCGCACCGGTGGGCTGGTTCCCACTCGCCCGCTACGGCTTCGGGCACCGCAGCGTCACCCGGGCTTCTCCGGAAGAGGCCGCCTCCGGAGTGAGGTCCGGGCCGCTCGGCAACATGGCCAGCATCGGGGAGGGCATCGTCCGCTCCTCGACGCCCCCGTAACCGAGCGCCTTCACCCCGTCCTGGGACAGCAGCCGGTACTTCACACCGTCGTCCGTGACCAGGTACGTGGTGTCGCCCAGGGCGCTGCCGCTCGCGCTCAACGCCCTGACCAACGCGCCCGTTCCGGCCCGCACCGCGACGGTGTCGACCTTCAGGCAGCCCGGCACGATCTCGGGAGCCGGGGGCTGCACCGGTTTCGGCAGCGACTCCTCGGGCCGTACGGACGTGCCCACCCGCACGCCGCCCCCCGAGGAGTCGACGTCCGCGCACACGACGGAGCCGGCCGAGACCTGGACCGCCTTCGGCGGCGTCTCCGGGAGCTTGCCCGTGTTCACGACGGAGGTCTCGGAGCCGGGGGCGAGATGCTCGGTCAGTTCGTCGGCCCGGAGCGTCGCCACGGTCGCGGCGGCTCCCCCGTACGCCTTCTCGCGGGTCTGAGGGTCACCCAGCACAAGGGCCGCGCCGGTGGCCGTGAGCGGGACCAGTCCGGCCTTCGTCAGCAGGTGGTAGCGGGGGGCCGCGCCGGGTATCTCGACCCGGAAGATCTGGCCGACCTTCGTGCTCCGGCCCGCCAGTGACGGCCCGTCGGTCCCCCGGCCCGGCACATCGGCCGGGGAAAGGTCCGGCCCCAGGGGGAAGGCAGCGAGGAAGGCGGCCGAGACGGGGCGGGGCGTGACGCTTCCGTACCCGAGGGCGTGAGCCGCGTTCGCCTTCTCGTCCAGGCGCAGCCGGCTGCCCTGCCACAGCAGATACGTCGTGTCGTCCGGCCCGGCGACCAACAGGCCCTCATTCTGCCCCAGTTCGCGTCCGCCCGGGACGTCCTGGGGTTCGTCCGCGCCGAGCGCGAGCGTCGTGGTCTCGTTGACGACGCCCGTCGTCCTCGGGCGGATGCCCGAACACACCAGCCACGGCTTGCCGTCCAGGTCACCGATGACCGGCAGGGACTCCGGGCCGTCCGGGATGCCGAGGGGCGCTCCGTGCGGTGTGCCCTCGAGCGAGGACGTACCCACCGTCGTGACGCCGAGGCCGCCGCCGGCCAGCAACTGGGCTGACGCGTAGTTGCGTACGGGGCGCAGCCGCCCGTCGAGGTACAGGTAGCGCGCACCCGTCTGCTTGTCGACGATCAGGTTCTTGCCCGCCCGCCACGCGTCGTTGCCGCCGGGCTTGATGAGCCCGAAGACGAACGCTCCGGCGCACACCATCACCGCGATGATCACCCCTATCGCGGCGCCGCGGTTGGTTCTGCCCAGCGGGCTCTCCGGCTCGTCGGGATCGGAGCGCAGCATGGCCGAGGCCAGCCGCCCCATGATGAAGAGGTGGGCTTGTACTTGGTCCCGTTTGTTGTTCATGGTCGCGTCTCCCGCGTCAGCCGTTGATCCCGCGCAGCAACCCGTAGACGCCCATCGACCAGAGCATCAGCGGCAGCATGCTGACGGCGGCGAGCGAATGCAGCAGTTCGGCGGCCCGGCCCCAGTAGGGCACCAGTCGCCGCCCCGGTACGGTCCACGAAGCGATCATGATCGCGGCTGCCAGGCCCATCAGACCCGCCACCAGCACCAGTCGGTCCCCCGATCCGAGGTCGCGCGCGGCGATGAACAGCAGCAGGATCACGCCCCAGGCCCCGGCGCCGGTCAGCGCCACCCGCTGCCATACGTTGCCCAGTCCCCTGCTGTGGAGCAGCAACAGGAGGGACAGGGCCACGACGGTGAAGATCCCGGCGAGGCCCGGCTCGACCGAGAGCGCCGCGAGGCACGGCAGACAGACCAGCGCGATGGCTCCGTAGAAGGCAGTCATCCAGCCGTCCGCCGCCGTGGACCGCAGCTCGATGTCGGAGGGTGAATACGGGTCGATGTCCTGCTGGAGCTGCTGGACGTTGGTGGGCAGCGGCGGCATCCGCATGCCGGAGAGCCTGAACGACAGCGAGGGGACGAAACCGCCGAACAGGACGACCACGACGGCGACCACGCTGGCCGACTGTTCCATGTTCAGCTCCGTGGTGATCAGGACGCCGCCGAGCGCCCCCGCGGTGGCGACGAACGCGGAGCCGATGAACAGCGCCGGGTACACGCCGACCGCCGCCAACGCGAGTACCGCGCCTCCACCGCCGGCGGCGGCCGCCGCCAACAGCCGTGCTCCCAGGACGGCGTCGCCCTCGGCGCCGCTCAACTGGCCGCCCGGCAGTAGCCATCCCGCCAGCGCGAGGTAGAGGGCCGACATGAGGCCCAGCACCGAGCCGGCACCGGAGTCGCCGACGGCCCGGGCCGCCGAGCCCGCTCCGGCCAGCAGCAGCAGTCCGGCTGCCGAGGCCGCCAGAGCCCGGACCCAGCCGGGCGATCCGGGCACGGCGAGGAAGACCATGCCCAGCACGAGAATGACCACGGCCACGCCGCGCAGCAGGCGCTTGGAGACCTCGGGGGTCCAACTGTGCGGCCGCTGCCGCATGCTGCTGTAAATGCCGTCGACCAGGTCGTCGAGATGTACCTCGGGCAGTGCCTCGGCGCGAGGCCGCAGATAAAGGTACTCGCCGTCCCGCAGACCGAGGGAGTCCAAGGTACTCTCAGGGGCGAGCGGTGGGCCGCCGAGGCGTTGCAGCACCCAACCGCCGTGTTCCAGGCCGGATTCCTCCAGATCGTCGCCTCCGTAGCTGATCACAGTGGGCAGCAGATCGGCAACGGGCACATCGGAGGGTACGGCGAGGTCGACGGTTCTGGCCGGGGCACGTACGGTGACGCGACACAGGCTTGCCGCCTGGATATCAGTCATGGGCTTCGGGTTCACGCTTTCTGGCGGAGCGCGGGGCGCGCGGTGGCTGGAAGACAGAGGCGGTGCGCCGGTCAACCCGTCGAACGCGACGGGGAGTCGGATGCGGCACGCGCCGATGAGTTTGACGGTAGGTCGGACTCTTGTGCAACACCCTCGAACATTCAGCGTTCCTCGGAACCCCTAGGCAAAAGGTCCGCAATCATCGCCGGACTCTGACTGACTCTTTCACGATGTGAAGAATCTCACTTCACTTCACCGACTTTGATGCGAACCCGCGTCCGGGCGGACATCGAATAATTCCGTGCCATTGCCGCGAAATTGTTCTGAAATCATTGAGGAGGCCATTCGTTGAGCGTGATCCTGTTCCGCAGGCCGGCACGCCGCAAAGGTCCGGAAATGCCGTCGGGAGAGCTGAGCCTTCAGGAGCCTCCGACCCTTCCGGAAACCGTTCCGGACAGTTCCGCGGTATGGACATACTTGCCGATGGCGCTGATGTCCGTCTCCATGATGCTGATGTTCATGAGACCGGGCATGAGCAAGTCCAGCGGCGGATTCATGTACGTCGCGCTGGGCGTGATGGTGATCGCGTCCGCGGGAATGATGATCGGCCAGGTCATGCGCAAGAGCGGCGAGCGCAAGCAGCGGATGAAGGGCGAACGCCGCGACTATCTGCGTTATCTGCGGCAGACACGCCGCAAGGTGCAGGCCTCCGTCATCGACCAGCAACTCGCCCTCGCCTGGCGGCATCCCGCGCCGGACGCGCTGTCCTCGTTCGTGCGCAGCACCCGGCTGTGGGAGCGCCGCGCGTCCGACGAGGACTTCGCCGAGGTCCGGATGGGCAGCGGTGACCAACGCCTGTCGATGAAGCTGACCCCGCTGTCGACGAAGCCCGTCGAAGACCTCGAACCGCTGTCCGCGCATGCGCTGCGCAGCTTCACCAAGGCCTACTCGACCGTACGCGACCAGCCCATCGCGATCTATCTGCGCGCCTGGTCGAAGGTGCTCTTCCGCGGGGAGGAGGAGCCGATACGGGATGTGGCGCGCGCTCTGCTCGCCCAACTGGCGTTCTTCCACTCCCCCGACGACCTGTGGATCGCGCTGTGTGTGTCGGACGAACGGCGGGCCGAGTGGGAGTGGGCGAAGTGGCTCCCGCACAGCCTGCACCGCCACGAGGAGGACGGCGCCGGGCCGGCCCGCCTGATCACCTCGGCCTTCAGCGAGCTGGAGAATCTGCTCGGTGCCGAGTTCCTCGAGCGTCCGAGTGCCGACCCGGACGCCGTTCCGGGACGGGAGGAGCCCTACACGGTGGTCGTGCTCGACGGCTGCACCATGCCCGCGGGTCACCGTTTCGACGGCCTCGGGTTCCGCAACGCGGTGGTGCTCGACCTGAACGGCGCTGTCGCCTGGAAGCCCGGTCGCACCACCCTGCGTCTGGAGGTGGAGCAGGAGAAGGTCGCGCTGGTACGCACGGACCGCGACCGCAAGGAGCAGACGACGGTACTCGGCAGGCCCGACCGGTTCAGACCGGTGGAAGCGCTGGCGCTGTCCCGGCTGCTCGCGCCCTACCGGATGACGGTGGGCGGTGACGACTCCAAACCGCTCTCCGACGATGTCCAGCTGACGACACTGCTGAACATCCCGGATCTGCACCGGCACGAGCCGTCGACGCTCTGGGAGCAGTACACCGGCAGCGCCCGGCTCCGGGTCCCCATCGCGGTCAGCGGCGACGGCAGGCCCGTGGAGCTGGACATCAAAGAGTCCGCGCAGGGCGGCACGGGACCCCACGGCATGCTCATCGGCGCCACCGGCTCCGGAAAGAGCGAACTGCTGCGTACCCTCGTGCTCTCCCTCGCCCTCACCAACTCCTCCGAGACCCTGAACTTCGTCCTCGTCGACTTCAAGGGCGGCGCGACCTTCCTCGGGCTCGACGAACTGCCGCACACCTCCGCCGTCATCACCAACCTCGCCGACGAGGTGGCGCTGGTCTCCCGGATGCAGGACGCCCTGCACGGCGAGCTGATACGCCGCCAGGAACTGTTGCGGGCCGCCGGCAACTACACCTCCGCGCTGGAGTACGAGAAGGCGCGCCAGTCCGGGGTGCCGCTGCAGCCGCTGCCCAGCCTGTTCGTCGTGGTCGACGAGTTCAGCGAACTGCTGTCCGCGCACCGGGACTTCATGGAGCTCTTCGTCATGATCGGCCGACTCGGCCGTTCACTCGGGGTGCATCTGCTGCTCGCCTCGCAGCGGCTGGACGAGGGCCGCATGCACCAACTGGAGAGCCATCTGTCGTACCGGATCGGCCTGCGCACGTTCTCCGCGATGGAGAGCCGCGGTGTGCTGGGCGTGCCGGACGCCTACGAGTTGCCCGCGCAGCCGGGTGCCGGTTTCCTCAAGAGCGGTGTCGACGCGCTGACGCGGTTCCATGCCGCCTACGTGTCGGGCCCGTACGAGCGGCGCCGCGCCGTCCTCCAGGCGCAGGTGGCACGCCAGGTGGTGCCGTGGACGGCGAACTGGGTAGTGCCGCGCGCGCCCGCCGACCCCGACGTCACGGGCGAGGCCGAGCAGGAGCCGGACGACCCCGACGAGGGGACCAACGAGACGCTGCTGTCGGTGGCGCTCGACCGGCTGCGCGGCTCGGGGCCGCCTGCCCACCAGGTCTGGCTCCCGCCACTCGGCGCGCCGTCCACGCTGGACCAGATCCTGCCTCCGCTGGCGCCCGACCCGCGGTTCGGACTCACCACGGCGGACTGGCCGTTGCGGGGCCGGCTCACCGTACCGGTGGGCGTCGTGGACCGGCCGTTCGACCAACTTCGTGATCTGCTGACGGTGGACCTGTCGGGGGCCGGGGGCCACGTGGCCATCGCCGGTGGTCCCCAGAGCGGCAAGAGCACCCTGCTGAGGACCCTCATCACCGCGCTCGCCCTCACCCACACGCCGCGGGAAGTGCAGTTCTACTGCCTTGACTTCGGTGGCGGCACACTCGCCACGCTCGAGGGCCTGCCCCATGTGAGCGGCGTGGCGTCCCGCGTGGACAATGAGCGGGTGGGCCGGGTGATCGCGGAGGTCAACACGCTGCTCAGCCGGCGTGAGCGGTTCTTCCTGGAGCACGGCATCGACTCCATGCCCACGTACCGCAAGCGGCGCGCGGCGGGCGAGTTCGCCGACGAGCCGCACGGCGACGTCTTCCTGGTCATCGACGGCTGGTCCACCGTGCGGCAGGACTACGACCGGCAGATCCCCACCTTCAACGCGCTGGCCGCCCGCGGACTCAACTACGGCGTCCACCTGATGATCACCACCGCCCGGTGGGTGGAGCTGTCGTCGTCGGTGCGCGACCAGGCCGGTACCCGTCTCGAGCTGCGGATGGGTGACCCGATGGACTCGCAGATCGACTCCCGCAAGGCGGCGTCGGTCCCGCGCAGTCCGGGCCGCGGCCTGACTGCCGACAAGCTGCACTATCTGTCGGCGCTGCCGCGTGTCGACGGGGTCGAGGACTCCGACGACCTCGCCGACGGCATCGCGGGGCTCATCTCCGCGGTCAGCGAGAACTGGCCGGGCCCGGCCGCGCCCCGGGTCCGGATGCTGCCCACCAGCCTGCCGCTCGCTGAACTTCCCGCGCCCGAGGGCGAGATGGGCCTCAGGATCCCGATCGGCCTGGACGAGAACGAACTCGCCCCGGTATGGCACGACTTCTCCGAGAACCCGCACATGATCATCGTCGGCGACAGCGAGTGCGGCAAGACGAACCTGCTGAAGGTGATCGCCAAGGGCATCACCGAGCGGTACACACCCGCCGAGGCCCGTATCATGACGGTGGACTACCGGCGGGAGCTGGTGGAGAGCGTCCCCGAGCCGTACCGGCTTGGACACGCAGTGTCCACCGACATGCTGAAGGATCTCGTGGACGGGGCGGCCAGAGCGGTCCGGCAGCGGGTGCCCGGCGAGGACATCGCCCCGTCGCGGATGAGGCTGGGCGACTGGTGGCAGGGACCACGGCTGTTCATCCTGGTCGACGACTACGACATGATCGGCAGCGGTCCCATGACGCAGCCGTTCACCCCGCTGCTCGACCATCTCGCGCTCGGCCATGAGGTCGGCCTGCACATGATCGTGGCCCGCTCCTCCGCGGGAGCCGGGCGGGGCCTCAACGAGATGCTGATGCGCAGGCTCCAGGAGGTCAACACCCCCGGCCTGCTGATGTCCTGCCCGCCGAGCGAGGGGTATCTCTTCGGCAGTGTGAAGGGACGCGAGCTGATCCCCGGCCGTGCGGTGCGTATCGCGCGGCGCAAGACCCTCCAGATCCAGACTCCGCTGCTGGAGGACAAGCTCTGATGTCCGGCACCAGCGGCACGGACCGCCGCGGCCCCGTTCTGGTGCCGCGGACTGTTCGTGCCGTGCCGCGGCTCCCTGGGGGCGACGCCCGGCGCAGTGCGCACGGGACGACTGGTGCGGCGGCTCACCACCGGGCCGCGTCCGGCCTCACGGCTCGACGGCAAGACCCCGTGGCCAGCCTCGCGGGGGCACGCCAGGTCCCCTGGGCGGGTCTCGCGGCGCCACTCCATGGCCCTGCGACCGGCCTCGCGGGGCCACGCCGAAACCCCGCGGCCGGCCTCGCGGGGCCGGGGCTGCCCGGAGGCGGATCACTGACCGGGCTGCTGCGCCGCGGACGCCTCCGCCGGGTTGCCGGGCGGCAGCCAGTTCCTGGCCCGGCCGCGTGGGATCACCACGGCCATGCCTCCCACCAGCAGGACGATCGCGAGGCTCGCGGCGGCGATCACCAAAGACCGGGTCCGGGGGCCGGGGTCGGCGGCCGCGGGCAGGTGGGCGGGGACAGGCTTCGCCGAGGCCGCCTCACCCCTGTCCGGGACGACGGAAAGGGCGGCGAAGGGGTCGGCCCTTGGAGTGTCCGCCGGATAGGCGGTGGCGAGCAGCCGGTGGGTGACCTCCGCCGCACTCGCGTCGGGCTGGTAGGCCCGTACGAGGGCGGCGGTCCCCGCGACAACGGCCGCGGCCAGCGAGGCACCGGAGCCTATGTAGTGCCCGGAGCCCTGCGGTCCGGCGCTGACCATGGAGCTGCCGGGCGCGGACAGGTCCGGCTCGTAGGCGGGCGGCGCGTTCTGCTGCCGTACGCCGCTGGGTCCGAAGTCCACGACGGACAGCACGTCCGGCACAGCGGCCGGCCAGTACGGTCCCTCGGGCATCTTGTTGCCGGGCCCCAGTTCCTCCTTGGGCACGGCGTCCGGCGCGGCGGGAGCGACCACGAGCGCGTCCCGCTTCGTGGCATACGCGACGGCCGCGGTGAGTTCCGCCTTTCCGGTACGCAGGACGTAGCCGACGTAGATGACCTGCGCGCCCCGGTCCGCCGCCGTACGTATGCCGTCGGCGACCCTCTGCACGGAGGGCACACCGCGGTCGTCGGTCCCGCGCAGGGCGACGATCTTCGCGGCCGGTGCCGCCCCGGTGATACCGCTGCCCTTCTGCGGGGCCGCCGCGATGAGGCCGGCGGCGAAGGTGCCGTGTCCCACGCAGTCCTCGTCCGCCCCGTCGAGGGCCGTTACCCGCCCGGACAGGCTGGGCACGTCCGGGGTGACTCCGGTATCGACCACTCCGACCGTCACCCCGCTCCCCCGGGAGATCCGCTGTGCCCGCGTCAGGCCGAGGGCCGTCTGCGACCACGTCACTCCGGTCGCGGTCTCGTCCGACGGCCCGGTGCACGGATTGCCCTCGCCGAGCCGGACCGGCAACGGAGGCAGCAGCGTCGTGCCGGGGGCCTCGTCGCCGGAAGAGGCCGACGGCCCGCCGTCTGCGGCGAAGGCGGGGACAAGGGGCACCGGCATGGCGACCGCGGCAGCCAGCACAAAGCCCACATACCTGTATTTCATGGCATTTCGCATACCCTGCATGATATGCACATGACACGCTCGGCGCACGCGCGGGGCAGGGCCAATGAGGCAGAAAAACGAGGAGGTTCGAGGCGCGTGGCACGGCAGATACTCACGGTCAGCCCGGAGCGGACGGACGGTTTCCCGACGATCGGTGAGGCACTGGCCCAGGCACGCACCGGGGCGGTGATCCGGGTGCGTCCCGGCCGCTACGCCGAGAAGCTCGTCATCAGGAACCGGGTGACGATCGTCGCCGAGGGCGAGCCGGGATCAGTCGAGATCTGCCCCCGCTCCGGCACCGCCGTCAGCCTCATGGCCGACGCCGTCATGCTCACCGGTCTGACCCTGAGCGGCCGCGACAAGGAACTGCCGGTGGTCGACGTACCGGCCGGCCAGGCCGCACTCGACGGCTGTGTCGTCAACGGCTCCGGATGGACCGCGCTGCTGGTCCGCGGCCAGGGCTCCCTGGCCGCCCGCGGTTGTCGGATCAGCAACCCCGGCGGCGCCGGCGTCGTCGACTCCTCGGGCACCGAAAGCGTCCTGGACAACTGCGTGTTCGAGAACTTCGGCACCTCCGCGGTGGTCATCGGCGAGACGGCCAGACCCCTCGTCCGCGACTGCCGGATACGCGGCGCGCGGGCCAACGGTGTGCTGGCGAGCGGCGAGGCCGGCGGCACGGTGGAAGGCTGTGACATCTCCGGCACCGACAAGCCCGCTATCGCCCTGGAAGGCCACAGCTCGACCCGGATCCTGCGGTCCACCATCCACCGCACCTCGGTGGGACTGCTCGTGACCAGCGTCTCCCGCCCCGAGATCGAGGAGACCTCGTTCGAGTCCATCACCCAGAGCGCCGTCGTCATCTCCGGCGGTGCGGACCCCCTGCTGCGCCGCTGCGTGACCCGGCGCACCAAGAACAGCGGTGTGCTCGTCCTCGACCGCTCGCGCGGCATCCTGGAGGAGTGCGAGTTCCACACCTCCACGGAGTCCGCCATCCGGGTCGTCGAGGGGTCCGCCCCGCTGTTCCGCGACACGGTCGTGAGCGACTGTGCCGACACCGCCGGGGCGGTGCTGCTGGCCAACGACTCCACAGCCGAGTTCGACCGGCTGGACGTACTGGACGCAGCCGGGGTCGGCGTCTCCGTACGGTCCTCCGCCAACCCCCTGCTGCGCCATGTCAAGGTCACCAGGGCGGGCGGCCACGGCATCGAGATCGGTGACGACGGCCGCGGCCGCCTGGAGCACTGCGAGATCGAGTCCGCGGGCGGCTGCGCGCTGAGCATCGACGACGACGCCGACCCCGAGGTCAGCGACACCGTGATACGGTCCTCGGCCCGTTCGGGCGTCCTCATCGGCGAGCGCGGCCGTGGCAGCCTTCGGGACTGCCAGATCAGCGACAGCGCCGACGCCGGTGTGAGCGTGCGAGACGGCGGTGAGATCCTGCTGGACAGGGTCCGGGTGAGCGGCTCGAAGGCCCACGGTGTCCAGGTGTCGCGGGGCGGCCGCGCCTCGCTCACCGCCTGCGAGATCACCGGCAGCGCCGGCGACGGCGTACGCGTCGACAGCACCGAGCCGGTGAATGTCACCCGGTGCGTGGTACGCGAGAACCAGGGCGCGGGACTGCGGCAGACCCAGGCCGGCGACCGCATCTCGGTGGACTTCCTGACCAGCGCGGACAACGGCTCAGCCGACAGCTGGGGCGAGAACGAAGAAACGAGGGGCGGGGGCGGAGGAGCCCCGGGAGAGTCCAAAGGGGGCACCGAGCCGCAGAGCCCGCTGGCCGAACTGGAGGGGCTCGTCGGTCTGGACAACGTCAAGCACCAGGTGCACACCCTGGTCAACCTCAATCAGCTCGCGGAACGCCGCCGACGGCTCGGCATGCCGGTCCCCTCGATGAGCCGGCACCTGATCTTCGCCGGGCCGCCCGGCACCGGTAAGACCACCGTGGCCCGACTGTACGGGAGCATCCTGGCAGACATCGGCATCCTGCGTACCGGCCACCTGGTGGAGGTCGCCCGCGCCGATCTGGTGGCCCAGATCATCGGCGGTACGGCCATCAAGACCACCGAGGCGTTCAACAGCGCGTTGGGTGGCGTCCTGTTCATCGACGAGGCGTACACCCTCACCCCCGAAGGGGCCTCAGGCAACGACTTCGGGCGCGAGGCAGTCGACACCCTGCTGAAACTGATGGAGGACCACCGCGACGACGTGGTCGTGGTGGCGGCCGGATACTCCGAGCAAATGGAGTCGTTCCTGTCCGCCAACCCGGGTCTCGCCTCCCGTTTCACGCGCACCATCGAGTTCGGCAACTACGCGGTGGAGGAGCTGGTGACCATCACCGAGAGCATGTGCCTGCACCACCAGTTCGAGCTCGGGCCGCTGACCCGGGAAGCACTGGCCGTGCGCTTCGAGCAGATGACGCGGGACGCGACCTTCGGCAACGGCCGGGCGGCCCGCGCGGTGTTCGAGGAGATGGTGGACCGGCAGGCGTTCCGGCTCGCGTCCATGCCGAACCCGGGCGAGAACGACCTGACGCTGCTGCTGCCGCAGGACGTCGGGGACGCTGAGGCGGCGGCCGTCGACGGATCACCGCGGAACGCGGACGGCACGGACGACGCGCACGACCCGATGGCCGAACTCGAGGCCATGGTCGGACTCGCGGCCGTGAAGCGGGAGGTCACCGATCTGGTGAGTCTGCTGGCCAACGCCCGCCAGCGGATCGCGGCGGGGCTGCCCTCCCCCAGGATCAGCAACCATCTGGTCTTCACCGGACCGCCCGGAACCGGAAAGACCACGGTGGCCCGGCTTTACGCCAGACTCCTGCATTCGCTGGGGGTGCTGCCCCGCTCCACCCTGGTGGAGGTAGCACGCGCCGACCTGGTGGGCCAGTACGTCGGACATACCGCCCAGCGCACCAAGGAAGTCTTCGAAAGCGCCCTGGGCGGCGTGCTGTTCATCGACGAGGCCTACACCCTCACCCCCGAGGGCTCCTCCAACGACTTCGGACGCGAAGCCGTCGACACCCTGCTGAAACTGATGGAGGACCACCGCGACGAGGTCGTGGTCATCGTCGCCGGATACACCGAGGAGATGGAGGGTTTCCTGGCGTCCAACCCCGGGCTGTCCTCACGGTTCTCCAAATACGTGCAGTTCGAGGACTACAGCACGGACGAACTGGTCACCATCGTGACCCGGCACGCCGCCGCATCCGGTTACGAGTGCAGCGCCGACACCCTCGCGGAGCTGCGCGCGCACGTGGACGCGATCCCCAGAGACCGTTCCTTCGGCAACGCCCGACTGGCCCGCCAGTTGCTGGAGACCATGATGACGAGCCAGGCCCGGCGCCTGGCCCAGATCCAGTCCCCCAGTCTCGCCGACCTCACCACCCTGCTCCCCGAAGACCTGCCGGCACGGCGTCCACAGACCGCTCTGTGACGGAGAGCGCCCGCCGGACGTCGGTCCGGCGGGCGCTTCCCGTGCTGTGGGCCGTCGCCGACCAGGCCCACAGCGTCACACGGTGAACCTCACCGCTTCGAGCGCACGCTCCTTGCTCACATCGCCGCCGAAGACGAACTTGTTGGTGGTCTCGGCGGTGTCACAACCGAGACCCAGCCAGCCCTTGCCGCTGACGTAGGCGTCCTGGCAGATGTTGCCGCCGTTGCCCCTATTCACGTTGATGGCGAAGCCGCTCATGTTCCGTGCCGACTTACTCGCCGTTCCTATGACGAGGTCGCTGCCGTTGCCCACGCCCTTCCACGGCGTCGTAAATCCGGCACCCTGGTAGGCCGCATTGGCGTTCGTGCCGTTCGTGCCGGCCACGGCGATGTTGAGGGCTTTGATGGCACGCCCGTCCGTACCCGCCGTGGCACCGTCGCACACCGGAGCCTGCCAGCCGGTACCCGCAACGTAGGCCCGGTAGCAGATGTGCCGGCCTCCGCTCGCGGCGGCCAGCTTCGAGACGGCCAGCGCCGCGGTGTTCGGGGCGGGCTTGGGAGGCTTCGGCTCCACCACCGCCTTCGGCTTCGGAGCGCTCTCGGCGGGAGCATCGACCGGCGGAGCCGGAACAGAGATCTGCGGCGCCGGCTTCCGCGCCTTGGCGGAGGGCTTGGCGCTCGACGCCACCGGTGTGGGCTTGGCCGGGGCATAGTTACCCCGCGGCGCGTACTCGACATCGTCCTGAAGGGCGGTGCCGGACTTCGCGGCCACCGCCACCCTGTCCTTCTTGGGCTTGGAGTCGTCCGTCGCGAAGATCAGCAGCGGCACCGCGAGAAGGACGACGCCGGCGATGCCCGCGGCGGCGAGCAGGGGCTTCTTCGGGTTACCGGAGGGCGGTTCGCCGTCACCGCGGCCGGTTCCCTCAGCGGCAGCCCCCGCCCCCATGGCGGCGGCCCTGGCTTCCGCAGTCGCCGCGGCAGCGGTCGACGCCGCCTGGACCCCCTCCTTCGCGGACGCGGCTTCCGGCTCGGACGAGGGCTGTTCCGAGGCCACCGCGCCTTCCGCGGCCGTACCGCTGGCCACGCTGGGCCGCGCGGACGCGGCGCTGTCCGCCGACGTGTCGAGCCGCAACCCCACCGTCGGCTCGCTCTCGCCCCGCTTCGCGCCAGCGGACTCCGGCACGGCGGGGGTGAGCTTCGGGCCCGGGTCCGCTCCCACGGACCCCAGCGCGACCGCCCTGCGGAAGGACGACCGCACCCCGCCGACAGACGAAGCCGCGCTCCCGTCAGCTGAGGACCCCGGCGACGACCCGTCGCGAGAGGGCCCGCTCTGTTGCCTTGCCATCATTCTCCTTCGCCTTGGATGACTCTGTGCGTTGTCCGGTTGCTCGTGCCCGATGGCTGATCCCCGGCATCCGAGGTGGTCCTCGACGCCCGCCCCGCTACCCACGCAGGCTCAGGGGCCCGGTGCAGCGCTCAGGCCAGCCCCCGCTACCGCCTACCGCGAAGCCCTTTGCGAGCGCCGCTTCGAGGTGTGCGAGGGCCTTGAGATCAAGCCCGCTCAGCTCCTGCGTTCCGTCCATGTAGACGCTCGCTATGCCCGGGAGCTCACGTAGCAGCACCACGGGAGAATCGTCGGGCCCGGTCCGTACCCCCAGCACCCGGAAGCCCGTCCCCGGCATGAAGACGACCTCGTCATGCATCTGTGTGGCTCCGGAGCGCTGGTCGAGTAACTGCCGGACCCTGCGCCCGGTGACGGACCAGATCGCATAGCGGACGGGGGACCCGGCGGGAAGCCCCGAGGAGTCGGCCAGAGTACTGACCGGCGCGGGCTCCTGCACCAGGGACCCCACCGCGGGCTCGGGTTCCGCGGTGGCCCCGCCGCGCAGGGCCACACCGCAGTAGGACGGGAGCCGCCGCAGAGCGGACGCCAGGCATCCGGCGTAGGGCAGCAGGCGGCCCTCACCGGTACGCAGGTCCCGGATCAGCTCGCGATGGTGCAACAGCCCTTCCTCAGTGGTGAGGTAGGCGTACGCGGCGACGAGATCGCTCCTCGCCTCCTCCAGTTCGCGGCCGCGCAGCGCAGGCATCCGCGTGAGCATGCTGGAGACGGCGGCGGCGTGCCTCTCCCACGTCTCCGAAGCGAGGTCACGGAAGGCCTCGCGTTCGGCGGCGCTGCTGACATGGCCCGGCACGATCGGAAGGCGCACGGTCCACGACGCGGAAGCCGACTCCGGATCCGGCCGCGCGGACCTCTCCGGGGCGGCGTGCGCTTGCGGCCCTGGCTGCTTCGGCGCGTCACCACGGCCCCGGTCGGCACCCCTCGCGACCCCCACGTCCGGGCCGGGTCCCTGCACCCCGTCGCCGTCACCGCGCCCTCGCCGGTCACCGTCGGCACCGGTCACCGCACGACCGGGCGTGTGTCGCGGCGCGCCGACAGCCGTTCCGCCGGCGGCGCCGCTCTCCGGCTTCACGCGAGCGAGGGAGGCCGCCTCGGGAGCGAGCTGCTCCCCACCGGGAGTCTCCGACACCTCATCAGCCTCGCGGCCGGCACCCTCGCCGGCCGGCGAACCACCGGGCGGCGTATCGCCGGAGGCATGCGCGGTGACGCCGCCGTGGCCGGGCTCGCCCTCCGGTGCCGCGCCCGTGTCCGCGGCCGTCGTCGGCGCGGGCGCGGCGTGCGTCCTGTCGCCCTGCGCGCCTGGCGTGATACGACCGGACATGGAGCCCCCGGACGGGGAGCTCCCGGGCTTGGAACCCGCGGGGGTGGGGCGGCCGATCGACATACCACCGGACGCATATCTCATCGATCCCGTGCCCGTTCCGCCACCGCCACCGGACTCGGCTTCCGAGTCCCGGCCGCCGGCGACCTCACCGGACGGCCCCGGCGACTCAGGTGCGGCAGTACGGAGTCCGGCGGACGTCCGTGCGCCGGACTCCGCGGCGGCGGCCTGGGTCAGTGCCTCGCGCGGGTCGGCCTCCGGGGCCGTCGGCCCGGAGGAGGAGGCGAGCTGCACGGAAGGCGCTGACGGTCCCGTGACCAGACCGTGCTCCCGCGGCGCGATGACCGACCAGGGGGCCGCTTGCTCCGCACCGGGCGCCCCCTCGCGGCGGGGCACCCGCGGCGCCGCGCTGCCGGGTGCCGTTCCCACCGGTGACGCGGCGGGAGACGGTCCGGCGACGGCCGTACCGATGTTCCGCGCCGCCGGAGCGGCGCCCGGCGCCGGGACCCGCGCGGACCCGGGACGTGGGGCCACGTACCCGGGGTGGGCGGCGTGCCCGGAGGTGACGTAGCGGATGGCCGCCACGCCGTGTTCGGCGGCCAGGCGGCGCAGTTCGCCCTCCCCCGTGACGAGCCTGCCGCGGACCAGCAGGGTCGCCCTGGACCGCGCGTCGGCTCCGAGACCGGTCAACAGCCGGGACAGCGCGGGCAGCAGCGACTCGTCCAGCGGCTGCCCCGGTGCGCCCAGTTCGATGGCGCAGACGTCCGGGTCTACGGCCAGCCCCGCCAACGGAGGACGGGGCCCGCCCCGTTCCCACAGGGCGAGTCCGGCCCGGGTCACGGTGGCCTGCCAGCGGTCCGTCAGCCGCAGGCTGCCCGGTTCGCTACCGCGGGGTATCCAGTCGGGCGGATGGCCTGCGACCAGCCGGGGGGCGGGAATCCTGCCCCCCGCGTCGGCAGGCAGGCAGGCCACGGACGTGACGAACGGATGCCAGTTCGGTCTGCCGTCGGTACTCACCAGGGTCGTCCGGGGGACGGCGCCGGGCGGCGCATGGTCGGCGAGCAGCGGCAGGCCCGTGAGCACCTCCACCCCACCGCCCACCATGTCGGCGACGGACTGGCCGAGCCGCAGCAGATCTCGGCGGCCCCCGGGAGCGAGACGGACACGGGACCGCTGTGCCACGGGCAGCGCCGCGAGCACGGCTGCCACCTCGTCGGCCGCGACGTCCTCGGCGTGGGGAGCGCCGACCACCACCGTGGGGCGCTCCAGGTCGACCGGCACCGCGAAGCACAGGTCGTCGGGATGCGACTGGGGAGCCTCGGCCGGACGCATCAGCACGCCCGCCGGTATCTGCTCCACCACGCAGCCGCCCGTCGTCCGCGACGGCACCCGGCCCAGCGCCTCCTGCCAGGCGGGAACGGGCGTGCGCGGGCCCAGCCTTCGGGGTGTCTCACCGGGCGCGAAGCGCCACCATCCGCTTCCCGGCCTGGAGTCCCCGTGGACGAAGAGCGCGCCTCCGGGGGTGATCAGCACGGCCGCGTCCGGAGCGATCACTTCGAGCTCCCAGGCGTCGGCGATCCTGCGGGCCACGCAGGGCCGGCCCGGCCGGTCGTCACCGGCATGCGACATGACGAGCCGGACCCGGCGGGTGCCCCTTGAGCGGAGGGAGTCGAGGAGAGTGCTCAGGCGGGTCCAGTGGTCGCCGCCGGACGCGCCGTCCCCGGCCACGGAGCCGACCATCACCGTGACGATGTCCTCGTCCACGCTGACGGCATGGGCCACTTCGGCGAGCGTCCCCAGTGGGAAGGAGTCGTCCTCGACCGACCGCACCAGCAGCACGCCGTCGATGTCCTCGACCAGTGAGGTGCCACCAGCCCCCCGGGTCGAGGCGTTGCCCGCGTCGACGGCCTGCCTGCGCGCGTCGGGCACCTGACCGCGCTCGCCGCCCCTGCGGAACAGGCCGGATCTCACGCGGCTCACGGATTCTTCCCAACGGACCGCCGACCGCCCGGCCTGGTCGCCGGTGCGGCGGCCTTCTCGGTGCTCTGCTGGGTCATTGCTGTCCTTACTAGATGCGTCGGGGCGCCAGGTCGGAGGGGGCCGGGCGGAAGAACCGGGGTGTTTCGCACGGGGTTCTCACACGGAGGTTTCCGTCACGCACGGCGTACCCGCCGTCAGCGGGGTGATCTCCCGGCCTTCGGACCACAGCAGACGGCGCGCGGTCGCCGTGTCCGTGACGAGGCCTGTGAGAAGGCCGGCGTTCAGTACGGCGCGGACCGCCTCGATTCTCCCCGCGCCACCCGAGATACCGATCAGCTCCGGAACGGCCCGGAGTTCGGCGGCGCTCATGGCGATCATGCGGGCGTTCAGCTCCGTGGTGATCGCTTCGCCCGCCGGGTCCAAGACCTGACCGACCACTTCGGCGCACGCTCCCAGCTCCCGGTACGTCTCGCGTTCCGGCTCCGGCAGATCGTCGTACACCGTGGAGAGCGTGGCCTCCCAGGCGCCGATGCCGACGACGGCCTTGGTGACCCGGCCGAACCGGTTCAGCGTCTCGGCGATGGCGGGCTGGCTTCTGAGGACGGTCGCCGTCGGCGCATTCGGCAGGATCAAGGGGGTGTAGAGGGGAAAGGCCCGGCCACCACCGGCCTGAGCGGTGCGGTGGACCGCGGCGACCGCGGGGTCATTTGCCAGATCCTGCCCGTGCACCCCGGTCAGCTGGACCACCTCGCAGGAGGGCAGCCGGGTGACCGCCTCGCTGAGCACCCGCACCGGACGGCTTCCGTCGAGACCGAGAACATCGCCTTCCTCGGCGATCTCCGAGATCAGCTGGGCCGCTGCCGTTCCGAGCCAGGGGCTGACCTGACGGGTGTCCGGGGAGGCCATCACGCCTCCGTCACTTCGGGTCAGGTTGACAACGATGGCGTGGCGGAGCCCGAAACGTTCGGCCAGCGCCCGGGAGAGCGGCGCGTCGATCTCCGCCGGGACCGTGATGTCGATCCGCACGATGTTGTGGGCCAGCGCGGCATCGAGGAGGCGGGCCACCTTGAAGCGGCTGATGTTGAATTCCTTGGCGATGTCGACCTTCGACTGGTTCTCGAGGTAGAAGCGTCGGGCGACGGAGGCCGCGAGGAGTCTGTCGACGGGCGCGGGGGGAACGTCGCCCTCGGGGTGTTCGCCCACGTCGTTCCACTGGGGTCGCATCAGTCGGTCCAGGTCGAACCGAGCACGAAGTCATAGAGCTCACGCGGTGTCCTCGCCCGTCCACCGGCGTCCGCGGCTGCGGGGGCGGTCTGCGTCAGATGCCACGGCTCCAGGGCGAGCGGGGGGGAGACGCGGACGATGTCCGCGCCGGTGACCAAGCGGGCGCCACGTGTACAGAGGTTTTCGGTCCGAGAAGCGTCCCACAGGGCACGCGCGCCAAGCGCAGTGTCCGCTCTCAGCACATCCATCCCTCCACGCGGCCGCACAAACGGCGTCTCCGCACAGTCGGTCTGATCACCCACCGTTGGTCACCTCCCGTCCGTATCCGCGGTTACAGCCCCTCGCCACCAAGACGTCACGACTCCCAGAGGTTCACGCCGTACTTCTCGCCGTGCACGTAGTGATCGGTGATCGTCCCCAGCGACGAGGTGGCTATCCCGGCCTGCCGCTGCATCTCCTCTGCGGCCGCGTCCCACTTGGCCTTCGCGACGTTGTAGATCTGGCGCGCGTCACTGCTCCACTCGGCCAGGCGCTGCTTGGAGGAGTCGTCCAGGTTGCGGATCATCTCCTGGACGTTCTTGGTGATGGTCTGCATCTCGCCCGCGACGAACTCCATCTGAGAAAAACTGACCTCGCAGGTGGCCATGCCCGTCCCTTTCGTTCAGAGGTTTCGTGGTCTCACCAGTCGATCGGCCGGCACACCCCGGGTGGGTTCGCGCCGGCCTCGGCTCAGGATCCGGGCAGTCCCGCGCCGATGGCCTGCTGGAGGGAGGCCGCCGAGTCGGTCGTGCTGGTGTGCACCCGGCCGTACTCGCCGGTCAGCGACTCGAGCTTCTCGGTGACGATCTGAAGCTGCTTCTTGACCGTGTTGCCGTTCTCCAGCCACGCGTTGAGGGCACTGACGAAGGTGGACCCGGCGTCCCCCTTCCAGGTGCTCTCCAGGGTGGTCGCCTGGTTCTGCATGTTGGTGAACGCGCTGGCCGTCTCGGTGAGCGCCTGCTCGAAATGCGGCAGCGCCGCCCGCATTCCCTCTACGTCGACCGTTGTCGTCGTAACCTCAGCCATCGCTCATCCCTTCTTCAACTGGGTGTTGCACTGCGGTGTTCCCCGCGGCACCCTCTGCTGTGCTCAACCCTGCGCGGACGCCGCGCCCGCGAGGAACGGTGAACAGTCTTTGTTGCCTGCCGGTACGCGGAGCTGTGCCCGCGTGTCACCAAACGCCTCCGGTACCGAGTGAGGTGCGGTGCCGGGATGTCCCGGGGGCCATAGGGCGGGCGCCTTCGGCCGCTCCGCGATGCGGTCCGCGAGACGGTGCGCGCCCTGGGCGGGCGGCCCCTTGGCGTCGTGCACCCGGCAGCCAGCCGCGTGTGAGGGTGCTCCCGCCCAGCACCCTGGCCCCGTCGACCGAGGACCCCGTCAGCTCACCGTCCTGCAGGACCACCTCCCCGTCGGTGCCGCCGAGCACGCCAGCGTTCGCGACGGTGGCGGACTCCACCTCGGCCTGGGGGCTTTGAGGGTTCCGCGGCAACACCGGCACGATGTGCCGGTGCGGGGCTCGCGAGCCGCAGCAAGGCTGCTCACCCACCTTAGGAAGCCGGCCCAGACGAAGTCCGCACCTGGCGGACACTTTGTCCGTGCAGACGACGGATGCTGCCTGCGCGTTCAACGGCTGCCGCCGGTGCCCGACCCCCCATTACCGTCGTAGCCCCGCAACGGGGTTACCGGCCCTCGCAGAACCACCTAGGGCGTCTATCAAGGCGGCTGAAGCGCTGACACTCGTATCGCGTCAAAACTGGGAGACAGTCAGCCCTCGGCAGGCTCTTCGATCGCAGCGATGAATGTGTGACGGCGTTGGGTCACTCCAGCTGCATTCCAGTAGAACTAAGGTCCGTCAAGTCGCTAGCGTCTGCTTGATTGGGATCGGTGAGTCGTCTTTTCAAGTATGCCAGGTATGCATCGAGTTTGTCGGCGGTGTGCCCGCCGCTGCTCATCGGAGGGTTCGGATTCACGTCCAGGACGCACCATTTTCCGGTTGTCCAGTGTCGGACGAGGTGGACTCCGGCGATGTCGTACCCCAATGATGTCGCTGCTTGCACAGCAGCGGCCCGCGCCGCCGGATCCAGGCCATTCGGGTCAACGATAGCGGCTTCCTCCCAGTTCAGCTTTGCCAACAGATCGCTGCTACCAATGCTGTGATGGTGCAGAGCGACTGAGATGGTCCCTCCGAAAATGAGCGCGAGATACGAACCGTCAGGTGGCACGAGTTCCTGAGCGAGTAGCCCGCGTGTATGGTTGCCGTTTCGGAGTTCTTCGGTGAACGCAGCCTCGTCGGCGACCAGGCTGCTCCTGCCGGATCTACCGCCCGTGACCGTTTTCAACACGAACGGAAGGTCCAGCTGCACGGCCAGGTCCCGATAGGATCTTGGGAGCAAGCGCGGCGGCAGATAAACCGTGGACGGTATAGAGAGTCCCCTGTTGGCCAGCCGGACGTACTTGAACAATCTTGTTGGCGCGCCGATGTCTGCGATGTTGACGGCGCGGACATCATTGGCGGCAAGATAGTCCGCGACTGCGTTCAACAGAGTCGCAGTGGGCCTCTGGTAGGAGGCGACTTGCACAAGACCGAAGTCGGCCAGATCCCGCCCACTCACGGTCTCCCGGATCCGGACTCCCCTGCGTCCGATGTCGATTGTGAGGTCCTCGATGCTGCAGAACGTGACCTCGAGGCCGGCGGTGGCTAACTCGTCCGCCAGCTTGACATGTTCGCCAAGGCCTTCCCCATTGAGCACTAGTGCGGGTTTTTGCGATGAGCGGGTCATCCGCTACTGGCCGCCCTTCTGTACGAACCCCCTGATTTTATCTGCGATAGCCTTGTCTATCTCTTCAGCATCTACCTCTTCCCCTTTCCGGAATCCGAGTTCGGAAAGCGTCAAGTCATCGAACTCCTCGAGGACTTCATCGATTGTGTCGATTACGTCTGCCGCCTTTGAGGATGCCTCCTCAGCCGAAGCCGCGAAAGTGCTCTGCTGCTCCGGATCCGGTTCTGTCTGTTCTTCATCCTCGGCGGCCGTTCGAGTTTCCCGGTCCTGATTGCTGGACACGCTTCGCTCCCTTGTTTTTGCGCTGCGAAGGCGGCGCTATGCGGTATGTCGGCCAACGCCTTGCGGCAAGCGGTGGCCGGGATAGTCAGTTCCGTGGGTGAGTCTGGTAGCCACCTGCTGCGATGAGCCGGCATGACGAACCGTCCAGAGTCCGCTGCCCAGGTGGCCCCTCCCATGAAATGCTTCGCATTGTATCGATGCGCCACAACCGCAGTGAGTCCGAATCGCTGCCAATCGGCGCCCGCTTCATGTGACAACAGCTTCTGACGAAGGACATAGGGGCACCCCCCAACCGGGCTGTCAGATCGCGGTCGCCCCGTTCCCCGGGTCTGATCCGCCCTGGCTCCTGGCGGTGTCCGGCACCAGCCCCAGCCGGGCCAGACTGCCATCCAGCCAGGCCGCGGCCAGCTTCACCCGGGAAGGGCACCCGGTGCGTCTGTACAACCGGGTCAGCCGCTGCTCCACGGTCTTCTCACTGCACGACAGCCGGGCCGCGATCTGCCGGTTGGTCGCACCGCCGCTGACCAGCTCGATCAGGCTGATGTCCTGCTCGCTGAGCCCGCGGCTGACCGAACGGCGCCTCGGCAGCGAAACATTCCGGCGTTGCGCCGCGCGGTCGATCACGGCGCGCACCGGCCGCCCGATCGCCATCATGTGCGAGATCCGCCTCACCTCGACGAGCCACGGCTGGGGGTCGTCGCCGAGCTCCAGCAGGCCGTAGCAGCACAGCAGGCCCAGAGGCGTGTCGTCCCGCTGGGCCACCAACCGGTGGGCGGCCAGCAGGCTATCCGCGTCACGATGCACCAGGCCACGTCCGATGAGCACCGCTTCCCGGCTCATGGGCGAGGCCTCTTCCTCGTGCAGCGCCTCCAGCTCCTCCAGCGCCTGCCGCGCCGTCTCCGGCCGCTCCTCCAGCGCGGACACCACGAGGATCCGCAGCAGCACCCGCTCCACGCCCGCGAGCGTGCCGTCCTTGAGTGCCCGGCGCACGGCGCGCCATCCGCCCGCCAGCGCCTCGTCCGTCTGCCCCGACCAGTACCGCACGGCGATGCGCACCCGGTCCACCAGTGGATGGACCACGTCGTCGGGGATGAGGTCCAGCCAGGCGCGGGCGTGTCCCAGCTCACCGCGCATGCAGTGGATCTCCGCCGCCAACGCCCGAGCCAACTGTCCCGGCCCGGCCGCGCCGTCGGGGCGGCTCCGTGTCTCGATCCGGCGCGCAGAGGACAGAGCACTGTCCCAGCGTCCCTGGAGATAGTCACGCACCATCGCCCGGTAACGGATGGCGGTGCTGTGTCCGGCTCCGGTGTAACGGTCACCCAGCACGGCTGCGAAGGCGCCCGCCAGGTCCCCGTAGGCCGCGGCGTTCCGCAGCCGGGTGAGGGCCTCCTCGGCGACAGCGCCCGACGGCAGCGCCTGCCGCGCACTGTCGAGCTCCGCCTTGCTGCCCACAGCGGCGGCTATCAGCCGCAGTTCGACGGCCGCGAGCAGCGGACCGTGGCCGCGCCCGGGGGCGGACGCGGGGGCCTCGACGTCGTCCCATGCTGTCAGGGCCACCGGACCAATCCCGTACAGTCCGGCGAGCGTCACCGCCCTCGCCACGGCCGGCATCGACTCGAACGCGGTTCGGTATCGCTCGCCATCGCCCTGCCAGAAGGGGAACCGGTGCTCGTGCAGCACCGCGAGAACCCATAACTGGACCGCGAGTTGCAGGGCAGTCCGGTGCCCGCCGGACCGTTCTCCGGCGGCCGGGTGATCCACCCACCATTCCACACAGGCGAGCAGCGGTTGACCGAGATCCAGCACCTCCTCGTAGTCGGCGTACCGCAGGCTGAGTTCGACGGCCTCGCGCAGCACGCCCGGCGTCCTGGGGTCACCGGGGGACAGACGCCGCAGCGCCGACCGGTAGGCCTGTGTGGCCCGCCGGAGGGTCGATGGTGCGTAGTTGCGGCCGGCGGCGAGCAGCAACGGGACCGCGAGCCCGTCGTCCAGCAACGGACCGGCCGCCGCGACGTGGTCGGCCAGATACGGGTAGCGGGCGCCCGCTGTGGCGGCGTCCATCCGGTCGGTCACCGACGTGACGATCCGCGCGTGGACGCCCGCCAGATCACTTCGCATGGGCAGCACCCGCAACGTCGCGGCCAGTGCGGGAACGGGGAACGACAGACGGCGGTCACCGTCGACGGTCAGCACCTCGTCCTTGACGAACCGGTCCACGTCGGCGGCGACCGCCGCGGCGCGTGCTCCGTCATCCGGCCACATGAAGTGAAGGTCGTCGACCCTGACTTCGCCGCCACCGATCAGATGGGCCAGCGCGGCGGCCAGCTCCACGGACTCGGCGTCCATGCCGGGCCGCACAAGCTGGAGCAACCCTTCCGGCCGGCTGAGCGGACCCAGCCGGTTCGTGCACTCCATCACACAGAGCCGGCCGTCCAGCTCGAGCAGGAGGCCGCTCTCCCGCCAGCAGCTCAGCAGGGACAGCACTGCCTCCGGGTTTCCGGCCAATGGCCCGAGCGCCCGTGACAGCGTCGTGAGCAGCGCCGGTTCGACGGGCCGACCGGCCCACCACACGGCCAGCTCGCCGATCCCGGACGGCGGAAGCGGCCGCAGTTCCAGCACCCGGTCGGCCGTCGCCGCGAGGGCGGTTCCGCCGGCCCGTCCCGCGGCCCCGGGACGGCCGGCCATCACCACGGGAATGTCCGCAGGGCGGAAGGCGCGCAGTACCACCCCCAGAGCGGAGGCGGTCTGCGGCGGCATCCGCTGCACGTCGTCGAGAACGACAGCGAAGGGGACGGACCGGGCGGCGTCGGCCAGTACCTCGCCCATGGTCTTGAGCAGAACAGACTCACCACCGCGGTGGGTGATGCGCCACTGGACCCGGCGCACGGCGGTGATCCGGGCCGGCAGCCAACCGTCGTGGATCCTGGCGAGCACGTCGCACACCGCATCGGCCAGGGCCGCTACGCCAGGTGGTGCCTCGGTGTCCTCCCAGTTCATCGTCACGATCTTGGCGCCGTTCCGCGTCGCCACCAGCCGCGCCTGCTCCAGCAGGGCGGTCTTCCCCACCCCGGCCCGGCCGCTGATCAGCAGGGTCTGCGCCGACGTACCCGTGGAGCCCAGGATCCGGGCCACTTCTTCGACTTCGCGGTCCCGTCCGATGAGAGGCGCACGGTGCCGCACGAGCATTCCTCCCACGCCTGCGAATCACAACCTTCCAAGTCGATGCACGCCTCACGGGGGCTGCCACCACGTGCCGGTGCTGATCGTGGTCGTCTCTTCACACGTCAGTCGGATCGGAGCCTGATGCCGGGTACGACGAAGACCCTGCCGCTGGGCAGTGCGTCGACGACGGCGTGCAGGGTCAGCAGCTCTGCCGGCGATACCCGCCGGGCGACTTCCACGCGCGGCCCGGCATCTTCCGTATGCACCCGCCCCGGAACAGCCCGGGTGCTCCCCCCACTGCCTTTCGGCAGCTTAGGAAGATCGCCACGGTGTACACATGAACCACGACGACATCCTGTGTGGAACATGAGCGCCACGCTTGCCATGCTCGCCTACGCGTTCCTCGCGGTGACGGCCGTGCAGGATCGTGTAAAGGGGGTGCCGAGGCCGACACACCCGACCTCGTGGACACCAGCCGGAATCCGTCGTCTGCTGGCAACTCAACCTCGCCACCGTCCTGCACGCCGCGATCACGCGGTGAACTGGTCACGATGGCGCCGCCGTCACCAGGCACGAGCCCGACGCTGTCACTACAAGCGGCGCGGACACACGTTGGTGGGACGACCTGTCCAGGACCGTCCCAGCCATGCCCAACCCCCGCTACACTCCCCACCGCCAAGCCGTTGACCAGGAGAAATACAGAAGTCCGGCTGGAGTATTAGTACTCTAGTGCGGTTTCGTGATCTATCCAGCAGGTTCGTCGGCGGTCCGTCGTCGGTAGTAGCTGCGGCGGGCTGTTGCCTGGTGGCGTCTGCGCCAGTTGGACCAGTGCAGCAGCCTGGTTGCTGACTGGGCAGGTGAGTTGAAGACGGCGAAGGGGGCTCAGGCACCGCCGCTATCGCCTCACTGCGCGGTACGTTTCTGGCAATCGAATGCTTCGGCCGACATGCACACCGCAGGAGAGGTCATGCCCGTTCTCGCCCCCGACTTCGTACATCTCTTCGCGCCCGGCACCAGCCATCCGTACCCCCGTGGCGTCGGTCTGTTGGTGAGGGTGCTACCGGGTGTTCCGCTGTCGCTGCCGTCTGGCCGCGTCATCGCGATGGATCCGCTCGGCTGCGGGGCCGGCGATCCTGCTGAGATGGCGTTCACCCAGCAGGTCCGGCCGGGCAGCTATCCGGTCGTCCTGGTCATCGTGGACGTGATCGGTCCGGACGGCGGGCACCGGGACACCCGCGTGGCCGCGGCCCGGCTGGAGATACGGGACGAGCCCGTCGCCACCTGGGAGTTGGCCCTCCGGCCCGGCGAGGACATGGAGGAACTCGATGACGACGAGCTCTTCGGCTACCCCGTCGACGGTGGCACCGGATGCTTCGTCGATGCCCAGACTTTCCAAGCCGCTGTCGAGAAGGAGGACTTCGCGGGTCAGGTCGCGGAATCCTTGTGGAGCAGCCCCCAAGCTCCTGTCGGCTCGGTCCGCGAGTGCGCCCCGATCACCATGTCTGTGGGCGACGATGACCGTGCCGTGGTCCTGTTCGGCACAGGCTGGGGCGACGGTTGCTACCCCACCTGGATCGGCCGCACTGCCGACGGCGACGTCGCCTGCTTCCTCACCGACTTCCAGGTCCTGGGGGACGAGAACGATGGGGAAGCCGCAGGCGACGCTGAGGATGTACGGAACCGACTTCATGCCCCACTAGAGACCGTCGCTCAATACCGCGCTTTGATGCATCGGCTGGAAGGCATGCCCATCCTGACCGAGCTGTTGCCGGGCGACACCCTCCGGCTGGGTTCGTTGTCATCCAAATCTGGAACATTCCTTCTCGTGAATCAGGACGACGGTGATGTAGTGATCTATCGTGCCCAGGACGGCGCGACGGTGTGGAGGACTGGCACCCTGTTTGAAGATGAGCTCATCGGCCTGTCGAACCGTTTGGTGCTACAGGACAGCGGTAACCTCGTGGTGTTCGCGCCCACTGGCGTACAGGTTTGGAACAGCGGCACGCCGGGTCGGGATGTTCAGCGCGCGGTGCTCGGCGACGACGGCAGGCTCGTACTGGTCGACGCTGACGGCCGCGAAGTCTGGTCATCCGAGCTCCTGTATCCGAAGCCGATCTCGCCTGGCCAGTCGCTGATCAAATAGCCGACATCGAACGGACGGCGCGAGCATTCCGGGCAACCGTCAGGAGAACACCGGACCACGCATAGGCGGCCAAGGTCACCATCCTGCACCTCGAGCCGTTCCCGGCCAGCCAGGTTGTCCTACGCAAGCTCGTCGAGCTCGAACTGCATCACGTCGACCTGAACGCGAGCTACCGGCCGGCCCACTGGCCGGTCACCTTCAAGCCGCTCGAACTGTCCGAACCCCTGCGAGGCCAGGCCGCCGAGAGGATGTCCTATCGCGGCGAAGTAAGAGGTCGATCACACAGGCCGACGGCTCGGCGTCCCGTCCATCCTTCTCCCGTAGCAGCCGCCTGAGCAGGGCCGTTGAGCCAGGCGAACACGCCTTTCTGCTGCCACTTGGCGAAGTATCCGTAGACCGTGTTCCAGTGCGGGAAACCCGTGCGGGAGGTAGCGCCACTGGATTCCGGTGCGGTCCTCATACAAGATCGCGTCCATGATGTCAGCAGGTCGTGCTCGGGCGGCCGGCCGAACTCCAGAGCTCTGCCGCGGCGCTCGAAGCGCCATGCCGAGAGCACCGGCTCAATCGACCCCCAGCGGGCATCGGACAGATCACTCGGATACGGACGTCGCGGCGGCATGTTTCCGTCGTATCGCCGCGGATCGAGTGCGCCTGGCGGCAACAGAAGCACACGACCACGTAGGGCCGGACGTCCTGGAATGAAACAGGAACGGGCCACCCCTTGGCCACGTCCACTTGTACGCAGACACCCGGCCGATAGAAAAATTCGAAGCTAAGGTCGTCTCGATCGTGGGTTTTGATCATTTGGGAGACGACTCCGGCGACATGGATTGGATGAATATGTTTGACTTCATTGTGTGCGGCAGCGGTTCTTCAGGCTCGGCGCTGGCAGGTCGGCTCGCCGAATGGCCCGACGTGTCGGTCCTGCTTAGGGGTCCTTGCAGAATGATCTCCCTGTGGCACGGTGGAGGTGTAGTGGTTCCGTCTTTGTGGGGGTGACCCGTGGCACGGCGGAAGCCGTGGGAGATCAGTGACGAGCTGTGGGCGGTGATCGAGCCGCTGCTCCCGAAGCATGAGCGACGGTTCCGGCACCCCGGGCGCAAGCGGATCGATGACCGCAAGACTCTGCAGGGTGTGCTGTTCGTCCTCTACACCGGAATCCAATGGGAGTACCTGCCGCAGGAGTTGGGCTTCGGCTCGGGGCCCACCTGCTGGCGGCGGCTGGCCGAGTGGCAGGAGGCCGGCGTGTGGGAGGAACTCCAGCGGGTGCTGCTGGACCGGCTGCGGGCGGCGGACCGCCTGGACTTCTCCCGCGTCACCGTTGATGCCTCGCACGTGCCGGCCAAGCGGGGGCGCAGCAGCCCAAAAGTCGGGCCGAGTCCGGTTGACCGTGCACGGCCGGGCTCGAAGCACCACGTGCTGACCGACGCGCACGGCACCCCGTTGCGGGTATCGCTGACCGGCGGGCACCGCAACGACGTCACCCAGCTGCTGCCGCTGGTCGACGGCGTACCGCCGGTGCGGGGCAAGCGGGGGCGGCCTCAGCGCAAGCCTCGCGCGTTGTACGCCGACCGGGGCTACGACCATGACATCTACCGCCGCCGACTACGCGAGCGCGGCATCGTCCCGAAGATCGCCCGCCGCGGTCAGCCACATGGCTCGGGCCTGGGTCAGGTGCGATGGGTTGCCGAGTCCGCCATTGCCTGGCTCCACGGCCCCCGCCGCTTACGTACTCGCTGGGAAGCCCGAGACGACATGCACGACGCTTTCCTCCAGCTCGCCCACTGCATGACCCTCGCCCGCAAGGATCCAGCATTCTGAAAGCACCCCTTATTGAGGCGGGCGGTAGCGACGAGATGGAGGCTGTCCAAGACCCGAACCAGTGGCTGTTGAATATGGGTACGGACCGGGTGTGGGACTTCACCACAGTGCCCGACCCGGCGGTTGGTGGCCGGGCGCTTTCCTACGAGATGGGCCGCGTCCTCGGCGGGGGCGGCAGCGTCAACGTGAGCAACTGGGTCCGCGGACACCGTGACGACTGGGACCACTACGCCGCCATAAGCGGCGACCCTGCCTGGGCAAACAAGGCCATCAGTGATGTCTTCCGGCGCATAGAGCAGAGCCCGATGCATGTGGAGAACGCGCCGTCGCATCCGCTCGGCGAAGCTGTGCTCGCGGCGGCAGAACACGCCGGGTTCACCACGTATGCGAACCTGAACGCCGGTCCCGGCACGCAGGAGCGGGCCTTTGTCCGGTCTTTAAAAACCATCCGACACGGTCGCCGCCGCTCGCCCTATAGGGCCTACGTGGCCGACAGGGAACTGCCGAACCTGACCGTGATGTCCGGCTCGCTCGTATTGCGCCTGCTCATCGAAGGCGACCGGGCGGTCGGCGTCCAGGTACTGACCGGCGGACGGGTCGAGGAGATCCGTGCGGCAGCAGAAGTCGTCCTCTCGCTCGGTGCGGTCAACACACCTCGGGTGCTCATGTTGTCGGGCATTGGGGACGCCGACGAACTCCGGCGGCACGGCATCCCGGTCACCCGACACCTGCCGGGCGTCGGCCGCAACCTGCAGGACCACGCCCATATCGACCTGAACTGGGATGCCGCCTCCGGGGTTCGGCTGCCACCGCCCGGCGACACCGGCGTGGCCGGCTTCTGGCCGTCGGCTTTCCTCTATGTGACGCCGTCCATGGCAGGCGGGGTCAACTTCATGGTGGGCGTGCCGATGCGCAACCCCGGCCGGGTTCGGCTGTCCTCGGCCGACCCGACTGCCGCCCCGCTCATCGAGACCGGATACTTCACGCACCCCGAGGATGTGACGGACGTCCGGAAGGCGCTGGACACCGCCAGGTCGATCGGTACCGCGCCGCCTCTGCGGTCCTGGATAGCCGACGAACGGCGGCCGGGCGCCGCAGACACCGACCGGTACCTTCGGGAGACCGTCCAGACGTTCTGGCATCAGACCGGCACCGCCCGGATGGGCAACGACGACATGGCCGTTGTCGACTCCCGGTTGCGGGTCATAGGGTGCCGGGGCCTCCGGGTCGCGGACGCCTCCGTCCTACCCCGAGTCCCAATGGCCAACACCATGGCGCCGAGCGTGGCGGTCGGCGAGCAGGCCGCTCACTTCCTGGCGGGAGACCGGTGAACTCGTGCTGGTCCTGCCGGAACCCTCGGGCCTGCTGAGACCGGCTGTGTGGCCAGGCCGGTATCGCTGTAGGTATGTCGCGGTGACAGGTGGGGCAGGCGCCGGTCAGACCGCGAGGAGTAGCTGCAGTTCGCGGGCCACGCGGGAGAAACGGGCTCCGGTCTGCAGGAAGAGTTCTTCGAGTTCCAGGTCCCATGCGTTCGTCGGTACATCGTGGATCACGGCGAGGGACTGCTCACCTCGCTGCCACTACATGCGGCGTGGGCAGCGGAGCCGGGTTGGTCGGGCGGTCAGTGAGGTCTTGCCATCCTGATTCTTGCTGGACAGCGGGGCTGGCGTGTCTTCCCTGTGGGGTGCTCGTGCTGGTCGGGGCGGAGATCGGTAGCACGTGATCGTCCGTCAGGGCCGTCTTCTGCGCTTCCGGGGTGCGGGTCTCGGCTTGCTGCGTAGGGGCTCGCAGCCCGGGTGGTGTAGCCGTAGGCGGATACCGCAGCGAAGCCTACGACCAGAGCCAGCCCGGTCTGCAGAAGGCCGCGAAGCACATGCGCGCGGCGCGTCAGCTGCTTTGGCAGCTCTGCGAACACAGTGCAACGCTCTAAGGTGTCGGGCTCAGCCATGCCCCGGCCCTATTGAGCATGGGAGCAATATCGCCCACGGAGCGTGACGGCTTTGCGCAGCCGCTTCTGCCGGCGGTGGACCCGGTAGGCGGTCCGTGGGCATGCCGGGCTGCAGAAAGCCGGGTCCTGGCGGAGTGGTGCCCGTCAGCCTTGGGTAAGGTCCCCGGATGCTGCCCGGGCGAGGGTATCCGCCACTGTTGTGCAGGCGAGCCGGGCCACCGACTGCAGCTCGGCGTCTGAAGCGCCGGCACGGCTCAGGACGGCCAGCGACTGGTTGACAGCGACGACAAACGTGGCGAGTTCGTCGAGCGTTCGAGTGTCGGCCGAGGAGTCCTCCAGTGCCGCGCGTACCCGTTGGCGCTGCAGGTCGAGAAGGCCACGCACCTGAATGCTGTTCTCCTCGTTCAGTGTCGGTGACTGTGCGGCGGACTGGGCGATGAGACACCCCACGGGGACCGATGGGTCGGCGATACGGCTCAGGATGACCTCGAAGAATGCCTCGACCGCGCGCACCGGATCACCAGGGTGCGCCGCGAGCGCCTGCTCGTACCGCGCGCCGTAGATCGACGCGTAGCGGTCGAGGCACTGGCGGAACAGGGCGTCTTTGTTACCGAAGGCGCCGTAAAGGGAGCCGCGGCCGAGACCTGTTGCGGAACCGAGGGCATCGAGTGAGGCGTCGGCGTACCCGCGCTGCCAGAACACTCGCATGGCCTGGTCCAGGGCCGCACTGACATCGAACTGCTTCCGGCCAGACATGGCGCGCACCTCCCGTTTCCCTTGCCTGCTGTGAGCCTACCCGTATTTTGGATCGATCGGTCAAATTATCCTTGACCGATCGATCCAAGATGCTTAGTGTGATGACCAGCGTTCCCGCACTCGAAAGGCCGCACGATGATCGACAAGGTCGCGTCAGACGTCCGCACACAGGCGGGTTCGCCCGTTGACGGACGCGGGCCGCGCGCCGGGTTCTGGCTCATAGCCGCGGTGTACATGCTGGTCATGCTGGGCGGCACGCTGCCGATTCCGCTGTATGCGTTCTGGGCGCCGCAGATGGGCTTCGGGCCCTTCACCACGACGCTGGTCTTTGCCGTCTATGCCTTGGGGACCGTGCTCGCGTTGATGGTGTTCGCGTCGCTTTCCGACCGCGTGGGCCGCCGTCCCCTGCTGGCCGCTGCTCTCCTGGCTGCGGCGGCGAGCACCGCGCTGTTCCTCGTCGCCCACAACGTCGGAGCCCTGTTGGGGGCACGGTTTCTGTGCGGCTTGAGCACCGGTGTCTTCACTGCCACGGCGACGGCCGCGCTGGGTGAGCTTGCCGGAGCCGAACACGACCGGCGGGCGTCGACCGTCTCCACGGTGGCGAACATGGGCGGGCTGGGGCTGGGCACTGTTGCCGCCGGGCTGTTCGCGCAGTACGGGGTGGATCCCACCCACCTGGTGTTCTGGGCCTACCTGGCCGCCCTGGGCCCGGCGCTGCTGGCCGTCATCGTCACCCCGGAAACCGTCACGGCCCGGCAGCGCCTCGCGCTGTCGGTGCGCCGGCCGGCCATTCCCGACCAGCGGACAGCGCGGACCGAGTTCCTGCAGGCTGCCACAGCCGTGCTCGCCGCGTTCGCGGTCGCGGGACTGTTCTCGTCGTTGGTGCCTTCCTTCCTCCGTGAACAGTTGCACGTCCACAACGTCGCGGCTGTCGGCGCACAGGTCGGGCTGTTGTTCATCGTCGCCCTGATTGCACAGGTGGCCGCCCCGGAGCGGTGGATCTCCGGGCGCTGGCCGGTATCGGCGTTCCTCATAGCGGGCGTCGCAGTGTTCGAGACCGGCCTGTGGACACGGTCACTGTCCACGTTCGCCGCCGGAACCCTTCTGGCGGGTGCCGGCATCGGCCTGGCCTTCCGCCGCGGCATCGGGGTCACCCAGCGGCTCGCCGACCCGCGGCGCAGGGCGGATCTCCTTTCCACGTACTTCCTGTTCGCCTACACCGGCACGATCGTGCCCACGCTGGCCCTCGGGTTCCTCGACCAGACCATCGACCAGGACGTCGCAACCCTGATCCTCGCCTTCACCGTCGTGGCGACAACCCTCACCAGCGCACTGAGCCGCCCCACTGGCGCCACCACTTGATCGACCACCATCGCGCGGCTCCGCCCCTCTCCTGCCCACTCCATGACACCGCGTCAACCCTGTGCCAAAAGGAATGATCATGAGTCTGTCATCAACCAACCTCCCCGCACCCGAAGGCCCCGGTTCCGTCCCCCAGGCGCCGAACCTCCCGGCCCGATTCACCGACACTTTCACCAGCCGGTACGTCGATACCGGAGACCTGCGCCTGCACGCCGTCACCGGCGGCGAAGGGCCCGCGCTGCTGCTGCTGGCCGGCTGGCCTCAGACGTGGTATGCCTGGCGCCTCCTGATGCCCGCGCTGGCCCAGGACTTCGCGGTTGTCGCGGTCGATCCGCGCGGTGTCGGGTTCTCCGACAAACCCCTGGACGGGTACGACACCGGCACCCTTGCCCGCGACATGGTGGCGCTGATGGCCTCGCTCGGGCATCAGCGGTTCGCCATGGTCGGTCACGACGTTGGGATGTGGACCGGCTACGCCCTGGCCGCGGATCACCCTGACCGGCTCGACCGCCTGGTCGTCGCCGAGGCCGCGATCCCCGGGCTTTCCCCAACACCGCCTCTCTTCGGCAGCCGGGAAGCCAACGACCGCCTCTGGCACTTCGCCTTCAACCGCCTCACCGACGTCAACGAGCAATTGGTCAGCGGACGAGAACACCTCTACTTCGGCCACCAGTTCGCCACGAAATCCGCGAAGCCACTGCCCGACTACGCAGTCCAGCACTACGTCGACACCCTCGCCGCCGACCCGGAAGCCCTGCGAGCCAGCTTCGAGTTCTACCGCGCACTCGATACGACCATCTCGCAGAACCAGAAGCGCAAGAGTCGACGGCTGTCCCTCCCCGTCCTGGCGATCGGGGGAGCGGAGAACTTGGGCGCATCGGTCGGCGCGACAATGAAGCTTGCCGCCGACCATGTGGAGAGCCTTGTCCTCCCCGAGTGTGGCCACTACCCCGCCGAGGAAGTCCCAGAGGCGATGCTGTCGGCGCTGACCGCGTTCTTGGCCCCATACCGCGATAGGCGGATCACATCAGGTATCCCCACGGCACGTGGTACGGAAGCCTGACGACTTGAGGAGAATGCCGAGGCGCGGTCGGTCCGGAATGAAGGAAGGGCCGCACGGGTTTGGGTGAGTTGTGACGCTTGCTTGAGCCCGTACGGCCTGTTCCCATCCTGCCCTGTCCAGGGTCTCACATGCACATCTCGGCGAGTTGATCGAAGAGTTGGCCCCGAAATGGGTGGCGCGCCGGGAGTCCTCGCTGCGTGAGCGGCGGGGCGGCGAGCGTCACCGAGCGGCCGGCGCGGGCCGTAAGCCCAAGCTGGTGTTCGTCGACCCGGCTCCTGGTCACCCTGGTGCACCTGCGGCTCGGTCTGCCGCATACGGCGTTGGCCAAGTTATTCGCGGTGGACCGCTCCACCGTCTCGGCGGCGGTGCGGGAGATCCGGCCGCCGCTGGCGGCCCGTGGCTTCGCCACCCCCGACCACCCCGGCCTGCGGATCCGCACCCTGGACGACCTGTTCGCCTACGCCAACATCGAGGGCGTCGAACTGCGGATTGACGGCACCGAGGTCCAGGTCCGGCGCCCAAGGGCGGGCCGCCCGGGCCGCAAGGTCTTCATCTCCGGGAAGAAGAAGCAGAACACCATCAAGATCACCACCTTCCTGCATCCCGAAGCGCGGTCGCGCTACGCGAACGGCTGCGTGCCGGACGGCGAGAATGGAGATTGCCGTTTGACGGGAAGCGGCAACCCACAACACCACGTGAAGAACCCGACCTACGAAGGATAGAAACGGCTCACTCAATGCCCTCTCGGGCGATGCGATGCCGAATGCCTCGCTTTCATAGCCATCGGCGCATGATGTCGTAGTCGTAGCCTTTGTCCGCGTGCAGCTTGGCAGGCCGGGGTCCGCGGCGGGAGCAGATCGGCAGGAGACCGCGTACGAGCGGCTCGAGTTTCTGGCTGTCGTGGAGGTACGCGCCGGAGATCCCGATGGACGGAGGTAAACCGGCCGCTGTCTGGGTTACCTTCAACTCATGGAAAGCAGTACTCTCGGCAGCGTCGAGATCTCCAGAGTGATCGAGTGGCATGGCAAATTCGCGCCTGCCAGCGTCCTGTCTCCATCCGTGTCAGACGACCTCATCTATGCGGAGTTCACCGTGAACATCCATCCAACGCAGCGACTACCGAGGTTACTTCGCCTCGCCGCTGATGAGCGGGCTGGGCAGCTGTTCCGCGAGAGCCGCCGCTCACTCACAAGGAGTCCTCAGTGAGGGGAACCGGGGCTCGCTACAGTGCCAGGTCGCGCGGTGCTTTCGCGCTGGACTCAACCAGGCCCGGCGCGGGTCGATGGGGAATGGATGCCTTCCAACGTGAGTGGGAGACCAAACTTGGCGATCCGTTTCGTTTGCCGGCCTTCAGCTCGGACACGACCGCTCATTTTCGGGTCAGGAGCCGGGGGGCCAGGGTGGGCGATGTTGCAATCACCGATCTTTACGGCGTGTCGCCCGTCCGGACCGCAGGCAGGCCGCCAGGCGCCGAAGATCAGGTTCGCATGTACATAGTGTCGCGCGGTGAATGGACTTTGGACAGCCCGCGGGACCGTGAGGAGCGGGCCGTATCGGCCGGGCAATTCGTTTTGCAGCATTTTGGGCTGCCACCGCGATTCGAGACCGCGCCGCACACGAAGGCGAAGATCGTTTTTCTGCCCTCCGCGCTATTCAAACCATTGCTGGGAAATCGGGTCCTGACCGGCAGCGCATACTCGGCCGAGATGCGCCTGCTACTGGCCCACACGAACATGGTCCATCGAGCAATCGCCGACCTCAGCCCGGCCGGCGTGCACGCCGCCCACGGC